>JAQZBA010000177.1 GCA_029239365.1 Herbinix sp.
GTTATGATTGGTGGCATATCACTAGCTAAGGTTTGTCCATTGTTATTCATTGGTTGAGTTTTAGCAAATATAATTAATAAGCTCACAAGTATCAGTAATACGGAGAGAGAAATAAGATTTTTTCTGGTTTTCATTTTGGAACCTCCTATTATTTTTTTTAATGTATGGGATGTTTATGAATTAAAAACACGTCTTACGTGTTTTTAATTTTTAAATTAATTAAATTATAGGCCTGTGAAATAAGAAAAACCATGTCGTATTTGGAAAATTTGAATCAAATTTTCCAAATACGACATGGTTTTTTGGTCTAGTATATCTTATTCTATATTTGACCAACTATTAATATCATAATAAAAGCAGTCGAGCTCACTGACGCTTTTAATCGTGAGTTAGGGACAAGAGAGAAAAAGTATGGGAAAAGCAAATTTACGGCCAGCATTTTATGATGAACTTACCGGTTTACCTAAATTCAATTTATTGAGAAATGTTTTAACCGATTATATCGTTCGAAGATCTTGCAACCAATTTGTAGGAGTGGACAGGTTTGCTCTTGTTTACTTAGATATTAATAACTTTACTTATCTAAATGAAACCTATGGTTACAAGGTATGTGACAATATAATTAAGTGTATAGCGGAGTATCTTGCTACTAAGGTTAGCGATCTCAATTATGTGACGAGGGTAACTAGTGATAAGTTTGCGATTTTATGTACAGATTTTGAATCACATCAAAAAATATATGATAAGATTGAAGAAGTCATTAACGGCTGCAATATCTGTATATCGGATCAGGCTATTCACATAACTATGAGTGCCGGTATTGCACTATTTCCTGATCATGGCAGAGATATTGACACTTTGATGAAAAAGGCAGAGACAGCCAGTTATCTTGCTAAGAAGACGGGAAAAGATATTAATATATATAGCGATAAGCTTCAGAAGGACATCATTGAGCAAGTGCAGATGATTAATAAGCTTCAGAATGGTATAGATAAAGAAGAGTTTCTATTGTTCTATCAGCCGGAGTATAATCTGATTACCAATGAGATTATTGGAGTTGAAGCATTAGTTCGTTGGCCACAGCCTGAGAAGGGTTTTATTTCACCGGATATTTTTATACCGATTGCTGAGAAGTCTAAGCAGATTTATAGTCTTGAGAGATGGATTATCAATGAAGCGTTACAGCAGAAGGAGCGGTGGGAGAAGAGTGGATTAGATAACATTGAGTTGTCAATTAACTTATCTAGTAAAACGCTGGAAAGCGAAAGCAATTTTCAAAAAATAGAAGAAATAATATCCTCCTATCAGGTGGATTTTACTAAAATAATTTTCGAGATTACAGAGACAATTATTCTCTCACAGGTAGATTTGGCAATCGAGAGATTGAAACGGTTAAGAGCCTATGGGATTAAGATAGCTCTGGATGATTTTGGTACAGGATATTCTTCACTTACACATATCATGAAACTGCCGATTGACATCATCAAGATAGATAAAAGTTTTATACAATCAATTCCACATGGGAACGAGGAGACAGTTATTACAAATAATATCTTATCCTTGGCTCATGAGTTGAATTTTAGAGTAGTAGCAGAAGGTATCGAGACTCAGGAACAGTTAGATTATCTGAAACATACTTCCTGTGAACGTGGTCAAGGTTATCTACTATGTAAGCCCTTACCCTCCGATAAGCTTAATGATATATTAAGAAAGTAAGCAAGGAGAGAATTAGAGGGGAACAACTAAATATACAAATTACTTCACACAAATGCTGTGTATATAATATGGCTTTAGGTGTACGGGGAATAGAAAAAGGATGATAACTATGTTATCATTCTTTTTCTTCGTTCATCAACAGTTAGGGTTGCATCTGTGGTAGGAGGATCATTTATAAGCCTTCCACCTTTTACAATCTGAGATAGAATTCATCTTGTTAATTTCCAAATTGTAGAATATAATGTGTTTGGTAACCGTTCAAAATGGTATTTGAAAGGAAAGGAAACTGTGAAAGAAAAGATAAAAATTAGTTTTAAACATATAGATTTTATCATTATCATAACGATGGCTATATTAATAGGGATCGGAGTGTATTGCGAACAACAAGCTTTTAAGTTAAGTGAGGAACAGAATGCAATATTTATTAAGGAATTAGTGGGAATTCTGCTAGGTAGTGCCTTAATCATTGTAATTGTGATTATTGATTACCATATTATATGTTCCCTGTCCTTTGTCTTATATCTTGCAATGGTATCTATATTAGCTTATACGCTTATATTTGGATCGGACTTAAATAATGTGAAAAGGTGGGTGGTCATCTTTGGAATACCTTTTCAACCATCAGAATTAACGAAGGTGGTATTAATACTTTTTTTAGCATTTCTGTGTAATCATTTTAAAAACAAGATGGGTAAACTATATGTATTGTTCCTACTTACCGCAGTAGTGGCATTACCAATCGTTCTTATTTTGTTGGAGCCCCATCTGAGCTCCTGTTTAGCGATACTATTTATATTTTGTATCATTGTGTATTCCTCCGGTATCACCTATAAAGTTATTGGTATAGCGTTTGCATTTATTTTACCGGTAGTAGCAGTAATTTTTATTGGGGTAGCTATGTTTGATATCAACATTCCCTTTATTGAGAAGTATCAGGTGAATAGAGTATTATCATTTATGTCCTCTGACGAGAGTGATAGCCTTACCGGAGATTATCAGCAAATTCAATCGGTTGGAGCGATAGGTTCGGGCGGACTCCATGGTAAGTTACTATCTACAGAGGTGGATGCAAATAGGGAGTATAGTAGTATATATGCGAAAGAAAGTGATTTCGTATTCGCGATTATTGGAGAGGAGTTCGGTTTTCTAGGAAGTTTTTTCTTAATGATGCTTTATGCAATATTAATCATCCGATGTTTAATCATATCCTCCCAAGCTTCGGACTATATAGGTAAGCTAATCAGTATGGGTGTATCTGCGTATCTGATGTTTCAGATTTTTGTAAATGTAGGAGTAGCAACCCAACTCTTACCAAACACAGGTCTGCCGTTACCATTTTTAAGCTATGGTCTTACATCATTAATCAGTTCCATGATCGCAGTTGGGTTAGTATTAAACATTGGTATGAGGCAGAAGAGCAAAAGTGGAAAGCTAAACTTTCAATTATAGCACGGAATTAGTATTTTGTTAGTACAAGACCATTCGATTAGCCATGCTTTAGCTATTACTCATTCAATAATACATCAATAACTTTCATAGCCTGGTTAACAGCTTCTGACTCTTTGTCTTCCCATATGCAGGTTACAAGTGCCTTCCACAGCGCCCAGCCCCTAGCTCTGTCTTCTGTATCTTTATCAAGGCCAATCGATTTCAGAAATACTTCTCGACTTGTAGCATCAAAAAATGTCCAAGCAATAGCAAGATCTACGGCAGGGTCGCCGATTGCCATAATGCCAAAGTCAATCACAGCTGATAATCTGCCATTGGCCACAAGTAGATTGCCAGGAGCAACATCACCATGGATCCACACAGGTTCTTTCGTCCACTCAGTAGCGATAGCCCTATTCCATATAGTAAGGCACTTATCCCTATCTATTGTATTGCCTAAGGTATCAAGGGCAGATAGTGTCCATTCGTTAAATTTAAAGCTGGTTAATGGACAGCCTCTATAATAATTATGTTCCCCACCTGGTGGGCCTTCTAAGGCATCAATACTTTGCAGCTCTTTTAAAAATTCTGATAGGTCCAGGGCGAATTCATTGATATTAGCAATATTGTTATGGGTTAAGGTGTCGCCCTCCATCCATTTATTGATGGACCAAGAGAAGGGATAATCTTCGTCGGGATTGCCTTTTGCTATAGGTACCGGAATTGGTAATGTGAGATGAGGCTTGAGCTTCGGCAGCCAGTAGGCTTCCTTCTCCACCTGCGGAGCATGCCCTTCGTCTCGTGGTATTCGTATACTCATATCATTACCTAAATGGAAGGTGTAGTTATCATACCCGCCTTTTTCAACCGGTTTAATCGGTAAATGCGCCCATTGTGGGAACTGCTTTTTTATTAATGAACTAGCTAATTTTGTATTGATTTCAACCATAGTATACCTCTTCTAAAGTTATTAGGTTCTAGCTTTCTTAAGTGATTATTGTCCTTATATCATGAATATAGGGCATGGTCTTTCGCACTGCAAGTATAATTCAAGCAGTAAATTATTAGTTCAATATAAACTTGATAAACTTTTGAGCAATAACACCGTTTTCTCCGGGAAAATTGCAGCGGTGCTGATTGGAGGTCTCATAGGAATCTCTGGGCAAGGGGAGATAGATACTTCTTTTTACATCATTGACCTTCAATGAACTATCTAATATTTCCTCGACGATAACATAAGAAGTTTCATTGTCAACGATAAATTCATCCGGTGAATTGGGTAGGTGTTCCGTGACTTTGATTAATTCGTCATTTTGATTCATTTCTTTCATCATCACTTTCGTTACTGTTTCAACGACTGCAACATTTATCTTATAACTACTTTTCTCTGTCTTCGAAGAATCTCCGATCTTCTTTGTAATTGCACTATCGATAGTTTGAGAACATATCGTGCTCATCTCGCCGCTAAAGGAAACACCCTGGGAATTACCCAGAAGGGTATAATAGCTTCCGTCACCGGTCAGATAAACAGGATTAAGATAGAAGGCTTCACGGAATTTCTTACTGACATATAAGGTTGCCTCGCCATTTTGCTCTTCGGAAGTATCCGTGGCATTGATTCCGTATTTTGCATCACTTAAACCGGGATCACACATCAACGAATTATAATATTCCCCGTTTGCATCCTGCTCTTGGAGGTTACCCATATAATAACCACTGATGCCTTCGAAAATCACTGTATGTTTTTCTTTGCTTATCTTACCTTCAATTCTATTCTCGTGTAAGGCGGCATTGGTGGATTCGTCAAAGATTATTTCACCATTATTGTTGATTGTTACATCCATATCCTTGAAAGCTTCTTCATTCATTGAGAGGTCACGATAACCTATCGTAACAAATACACCACAGAGCTTATCCGTGGTCGTATTCGTATTAGTGGTCGGTATTGCCAATTGGCAGCCGGCAAGGGTAAAGGTACAAAGTAGCATTACCATAGTAGCCAATAATATTATTCGTCTTTTATTCTTCATCATCTTCAACCTCCAAAATCCCATCACAGGTAAGAATATCGCCAACGTCACATTGTAGATAACAGCATATTTTGTTCACAGTGGAAAAACGGACACCCTTTGCCTTCCCGCTTCTTAGAACGGATAGATTGGCTTCGGTTATATCAACCAACTTACATAATTCCTTTGATGTCATATTCTTTTCCTTCAGTATTTCTTCCAAATGTACTTTGATAGCCATATAAATAACCTAGCCTCCCTTTATAAACTCCTATATAATCATGTTGTTATCTTCGAATAATTCCATGGATTCCTTAAAATATCCCGATATAATCATGGCTAGGAAGGCGATGACCAAGGGAGTGAGAGAGAGATCCAAGTTATAGTCTATATCATTTAATAGGTTAGAGAAGACAAACTGAAGTGCATTGGAGGCTATGTTACTTAGTACTGTGACATAAACTGCCTGCTTACTGATGGTACTCATCCTCTTGGCTGCAAGGAATTCATTCTCTTTCATATGGTCTGTAACCATGGCGAGGAGAAGAGCAACACCGGATATCAACGTGAGGATTGTAAAAAGGATTGGCAATGCTTCCAGAATATAGTCTATGATAAGGTAATAAAGGTTTATTGATTTTCGATTTTCCCCGAAATACAGATCAACATTTTTAAAGAGTTCAAAGGAGATAAAATAACTTATTAAAAAGGTATAAAGCCCGGAGAGTATGATCAATATTCTACTTAGGCTAATACATAGATTACCTAACTTATTATCTTGTGGGATGTCACTATGATGAGAAATCAGATTCAATATCAGATATGCAATTAATAAAGTATAAAAGATAAATGAAAAAGATAGCTTTATCATAGGAATAAAAGTTGCGTCGGATAAAAAATTAAAGGCACGATTAGTCATGAGCTGAGGATTAATGAATTCATACATCATAAAAAAGCTGAAAATACTTAAAATAGGCAGCAAAATGTCCGGTTTACTTAATTTATGACGGATAACTCTAACGGTAAGATACGCCAGTGGAGTCATTGATAACACCACATACAGCAGGAGAGCAGTGATGTTACCTACAGATGAACTTAGGGAGAGCCACCGAAGTCCCTTGCCGATTAGGTCAAAGGGCATCGAAAGAATGAATAAGGAATTACTGAGGCCTACTACATAGAACATGAGAATTGCCAAGCAAAACGACAGAACTCCTTCCATTACAAATAAGAACTTTAATTTTTTGATCATATTCTCACCTCATTATTATTGTTTTACGATAATTATATCGTGACAATTATCGTTTGTCAATAATAATGTTAAATTATAGAAAAAACTTCAATTGTTACATAATAGAATGACTAGCATAAAGGGTATTCGAATTGAGCGAGGGATCAAATGATCCGGTAAATTAAAAATCCTCAGAAGTCTTGAGAAACTAAGCTTTCTGAGGATATTAGTATAAAGGGAGTGATTTTATTCTGTACAAGGTGTATACTCTAACCCAAGCATACGACGAATTTTGAGTTATGTTAATTTAATTCATAGCTTACAAATGCAAAAGTGTTACTATCCGGGGACCAGGAATTTACATTGAAGGTACCTTGTCCACCAAATAATTGTGCAACTACCTTATTTTCACTACCATCATAATTCATTAAATTAAGCTGAACGTTTTTATTAGCGGGATGATCACCTGGGTCAACATCGCCTTTGTTGTAAGATATGTAGGCAACACGTTTGTTATCCGGTGAAATATGAGGGAACCAATTATTGCGTTCATCCGTGGTTACTCTCTGTTGATTACCTCCATCACTATCCATGCGCCAAATTTGCATCAGTCCGGATTTTACTGAATTAAACCAGATATGTTTTCCATCTGCGGAATACTCAGGACCGTCACTAAGTCCTTCGGTATAGGTCAGTCTGATTTCTTCTCCACCATCCACGGGGATAATATAGATATCTCCATTTTCTCCATTGCGCATTGCGCAATAGGCTAAGGTCTTGCCGTCCGGCGACCACCCATGAAGAAAACTTGGTGAAAGTGGTGTAACTTTTCGAGGGCTTCCTCCTGATAATGGGAGTATATAAATATACGAATTATAACCGCTTACGTTTAAATCGGTTCCGGGTGCCATGCTGCTGATCGCAATATCTTTTCCATCTGCAGACAGAACATGGTCATTATTACAAGCCACTATAGCACCGGTATCGACTTTAGAATGTTCTTCTGTGGCTAGGTCATATTGCCAGATAAGCCCGTCAGAATTGTAGATAATATATTTCCCGTCCTTCGTCCAGTTCGGAGCCTCCAAATGTTTGTTTAGTTTGAAAATAGTAGAACGCTCCTTCGTGATCACATCATAGGTCTCCAAAGTTGAATATAAGTTCATCGCTTTTCTCCTTCTAATAATTGGTGAAGAGATACAATTTAGATTAATCTAAAGGGCTTTTGCCATGAACATTTCAAGTGGCTGTTCGAAACCAGGAATATCAAGTACTAGGCAACCGCAATCTTTATAACCAAGCTTACGATAAAAATGTTGCGCAGCTTCATCTACTTGTGTTGATGTCATAATCATTTTATAACCCTGATTAGACATTTCAGTTTCCCAAAACTCCATAGCTTTTCTGCCGTATCCCTTTTTATGATAAGAAAAATCAATATAAATTAAAGTTAAGAAGGGTGTATTGTCCCAAAACATATTAAAGCGTAATACACCAATTGGCTTCTCATCATCTGAAATGATATATGCTCTGTTATCAGCCACTTTTTTGAAAAATTCTGCTTCTGGCAAGTGTCTGTCAAGCGTATACCAAAATTCCTTATCTTTTTCTTCTAAGTATCTTATTTGAAACATTTCTTTTTCCCCT
>JAQZBA010000178.1 GCA_029239365.1 Herbinix sp.
GAACTATGAATAAGTCATATAATATCGATAGAAAAATCGATATTTATGTGTAAATTGATAAAAGTGAATTGCAGAAAACGATTAAGCGTATTTTGATATTTTGAATGGATTGGAGATTATATTGTGGTTTCTATAAAAGATGTATCTGCGAAATGCGGCGTATCGGTTGCTACCGTAAGCAAATCACTGAATGATCACAGCGATATTTCTGAAGCAACGAAGGAACATGTTAGAAAAATAGCAAAAGAGATGGGCTACTTCCCGAATTCCTCAGCCAGAGCCTTGAAGACAAACCGTACGTATAACATTGGGGTATTATTTGTGGACGAAGCACAAAGCGGCTTAACCCATGAATATTTTGCCAACGTACTAGACAGCTTTAAAGTCGAGGCGGAGAAAAACGGTTATGATATTACATTTATCAATAAAAATGCAGGTCGTAAAAATATGACCTACTATGAACACAGCAAATACCGTGGAGTTGACGGAGTAGTGATTGCTTGTATCGATTTTACAGATCCTGATGTGATGGAGCTTATTCATGGTGAGTTGCCTGTAGTAACCATCGATCATGTGTTTAATAACCGTACGGCCATTGTCTCAGATAATATTAAAGGAATGAGTGATTTACTTTCCTATATTTATGAGAAGGGGCATCGTAAGATTGCGTTCATTCATGGAGCTGATTCTTCTGTTACACGAAACCGCGTGGGGAGCTTTTATAAGACGCTTGGTGAAATGGGAATCGATGTCTCCGATGATTACGTAAAGTGTGGTATTTATCATGATCCTGATACTACAGCAAAGCTGACGAAGGAGCTTCTGGAACTGAGGGATAGACCAACCTGCATTGTATTCCCGGATGATTTCTCCTGCATTGGCGGAATCAATGCGATCAAGGAACATGGATTAAACATTCCGGAAGATATCTCCATTGCGGGATATGACGGTATTGTACTTTCTCAAGTGCTTGACCCGAAGTTGACTACCTTGCAACAAGATACCAAAGCCTTGGGGAGAAGTGCTGCGGTGAAATTGATTGCCTTAATCGAGAATCCGAAGGCAGCAATTATTGAGAGAGTAGTTGTGGAGGGTAAGGTACTGCCTGGTAATTCAGTTGGTTGTCCTAAGGAGAAAAAATAAAGAAAATGTGTTTAAAGCAGGTGAGTGAAAATCGAATTAAGTTATTCGTGTTAAGATGATGGGGAGTTATTGATACATGTTATGAATTCAATTAACACACCACGCTTTAATGCAGGAGTTTGCGCGAAAGCAAAGTGAGCCTATGTATGCTTGCAGTCAAGAATGCGGACGCGCATGCAAACCTGATGTTTCTTCCGGTTTGAGGGAGTATATCGTTATAAAAACACTTCTTTTTCTAAGGCGTAAAGCTAAAGAGATGGAAGTGTTTTTTGTTACGAAGCATAAATTCTGACAATGAAGCATAAAATCTGCCCATGTCAGATAAATTATGAGAAGGAAGCCAAAGAGTTATATCAAGAATATAGATAAATAATATTATTCTTTGTGAAAATTTAGTCAAATTGTACAAATAAAATAAACATAACAAACAATATGATGTTGAATAATATGGTTTTATAGTTTATAATTGATTTGTTATCCATTATTATGAATCCGGAGGTGAGATAATGGCAAAGGAAACAGTACAAGCTGTTCGCCAAGCTGAGCTGAATGCAGCTGAGAAGGAGAAGGAAGCAATACTGAAGAAGGAAGCAATCCTGTCTGAGGCACAACAGGAGGCGAAGACAATGGTTACAATGATGACAAAACAGGCTTTGGATATGGCTGAACGTAAGCTGGTCTTAGCCAATCAACAGGGTGTGGAGATGATGGAAGCTTCAAGGAATCGAGCGGAAAATGAGGTCATTTTGATGAAACAAATGGCAAAGAGCAAGGAAGAAGCTGCGATTAATCTTGTTCTCTCTAATGTTATTTAAGGTTATTTGAATGCAATTTATTACTTTGTAGAAGAATAGCGAATAACATTGTATACCCAACATTACAAAAATAATTACTAGAGGGAGGTGTATTAGTTATGGCTATGCTGCAAATGCAGCGTATTTTCATTTATGCACTGAAAAAAGATCGAAAACCGTTACTTGAGATGCTACAGCGCCAAGGTATGGTGGAAATTAATGATGAGATACCGGAAGATAACGTATTTCATAAGACAGACACATCCCATGCGAAGTCAAGCTTCGAGAAAAATATCAATGCTTGCCGGGATGCAATCAGTATTATGGACCAATATGCGCCGGTAAACAAACCCATGCTCAGCATGCTGAATGGCCGCACTGTTGTATCCACGGAGGATTATGATGGCTTTCGAGATAAATATGAGGATACTGTAAAGACAGCGAACCGTATTATAGCTTGTAACAAAGCGATTGCTGAGAATAAAGCCGAGATCCTCAAGATTGAGATTCAAGCTGAGATGCTGACTCCTTGGGTAGCTTTTGATCTACCGATGAATTTTACCGGAACAAAGTATACGAAGAGTTTTATCGGGACGCTTCCAAAGCAGGTTGGGCTGGATGCGATCTATGAAAAGCTGTCAGAGTATATGCCGGTGAACGTTGATATCATTAGTACCTCGAAGGAACAAACCTGTATCTTTGTGTTATGTACCAAAGAGAAAGCAGAGGGTGCATACGAAGCCTTACGAGGAATGGAATTTGCTCATCCGAGTACGGTAGCGGACAGAGCACCATCCGAGCAATTGGTAGTATTAAAGAAGCAGATTGAGGAAGCATATACCACAATAGACAAGGCAGAACAGGAGATTATCGAACTTGCTAAGACAAGGGAGGATATACTGTTTCTACAGGATTATGACAAAATGCGTTATGATAAGTATGAAGTGCTAGGACAGCTTCTGCAATCAAAGAGTGTTTTCGTATTATCAGGGTATATTGCAGCTACGAATGCTAAAAAGCTGGAAGAGGATATGACCCGCCGTTTTGAAGTGGCAGTTGAATTCGAGGAGCCTTCCGAGGAGGAGGATGTTCCGATACAACTGAAGAACAATGCCTTTGCAAGACCTCTGGAGTGGGTTTTAGAAAGCTTCAGCTTACCGGGTAAGGGTGAGGTTGATCCGACTTTTTCCATGGCATTATTCTATTATCTATTGTTTGGTATCATGTTTGCAGATGCCGGATATGGTATCATTATGATTGCTGCCTGTGGCTTTTGTTTAATCAAAGGTAAAAACAAAATTGAAGGCTTCACAAAGGATTTCCTAGAAATGTTCCTCTATTGCGGTATTTCAACCGTCTTCTGGGGTGTTATGTTCGGGAGTTATTTTGGTGATGTTTTTGATATCATTGCTACAACTTATTTTGGTGTAACCAAGGTTCCGGTGATTCCACCGTTATGGTTCTTCCCGGTGAATGAGCCAATCAGAATGTTAACCTTCTCCATGGCACTTGGTATTATTCATCTTTTATTTGCTTTAATCATGAAGATGTATCAATTAGCAAGAGTGAAGGATTACATCGGTATCCTATATGATGCGGTATCCTGGTTTGCCTTGATTGTGTCCAGTACACTATTATTATTATCCATGGATATGATTAAAAATATCTTGGGAGTCAATATTGTTATTCCATCCATCGTAGTTACGATAAGTGCTGTAACAGCAATAGTATCCTCGCTCATTATAATATTAACAAATGGCAGGGAATCAAAGAATCCGATAAAACGTTTCCTAAAGGGTATTTATGCTTATTATGGAATAACCGGTTATTTAAGTGATGTATTGTCCTATTCACGTTTACTTGCACTTGGCTTAGCTTCCGGTGTTATTGCTTCTGTTATCAATAAGATGGCAGCAATGGCAGGTAAGGGAGCCGTAGGACCACTTGTTTTTGCAATCATTATATTGTTTGGACATGCGATTAATTTTGCTATCAATATTTTAGGAGCTTATGTTCATACAAACAGATTAGAGTATGTTGAGTTCTTTGGTAAGTTTTACGGGGGCGGAGGACGTTCTTTCAATCCCTTTAGCATCAAAACAAAATATTACAAAGTTAAGGAGAACATGAAAGATGAATTTTAATCAATTTGGTATTGTATTTGCATTATTAGGAGCAGCAGCAGCTGCATTACTTGCAGGTATGGGTTCTGCAAAAGGAGTTGGTATGGCTGGTGAAGCCGGAGCGGGAATTGTAACAGAGGATCCTGCAAAGTTCGGTAAAGTATTGATCCTTCAGTTATTACCCGGTACCCAGGGTATCTATGGACTTCTGATCGCTTTCATCACATTATCACAGATCGGTGTATTAGGTGGAGACAGTAACATCAGTTTAGCAAAAGGAATGTTATATTTTATCGCATGTCTTCCTATGGCAGTTGTTGGTTATTCCTCAGCAATCCGTCAAGCAAGAGCATCTGTTGCAAGTATGGGTATCTTAGCTAAGAAACCGGAAGCATTCGGTAAGTCAATTATTTTCCCTGCGATGGTTGAAACTTATGCAATCTTAGCACTTCTTATTTCTATGTTAGCAGTAAATGGTGTTACCGGTATAAACATTTAACAGTAGGGAGAAAAAGCTATGACTGGATTAGAAAAGATATTGAAGGCGATTGAGGCAGATGCCCAGGCAGGAGCAGATACAGTCATTGATCAGGCAAAGCGTAATGCAGAGGAGCTTCTTGCTAACGCGAAAAGCGAAGCTGAGGCTAAATGCAAAGTAATCGTCGAAAAATCTGAAGCAGATGTGAAAGCATTGATTAACCGTGCAGAATCTGCGGCTGCCCTTCAGGAGAAGAAGCTTCTTCTGGATGCTAAGCAGCAAATTATCAGCAATATCATTACCAGTGCCAGAAATAAGCTGGCAGTACTTGGCGACTCCGAATATACGGATATTATTTTATCTATGGTAAAGAAGTATGCCCACAATAAACCGGGCAAGATACTATTCTCTGCAACGGACAAAAAGCGTCTGACCAAGGATTTTGATGTTAAGTTAACGAATTCCTTGGTGGGAAAGAGCAAGGCTTCCTTAGTAATGGAACAGGAAGAGCCTCCTTTTGAGGGTGGGTTCCTGTTAGTTTATGGAGATATAGAAGAGAATTGCTCCTTTGATGCATTATTTGCCGAAGGAAAAGATAGTCTGCAGGATAAAGTAAATTCGTTGCTGTTCGATTAAATGACCGGAGAGAGGTGATGACATGGCTGATAATCAATATTTATATGCGGTTGCGCGTATCCGAACCAAAGAGAATTCTCTATTGGATAAGTCCGACCTGGATCAGCTTATGAATTGTAAAAATGAAGCGTCATGTCTTCGGTTATTAGCTGATAAAGGCTGGGGCAGGACGGGCGATGAAAATGCGGATCAGATCCTAATAGTAGAACAGGACAAAACCTGGAGCTTAATAACGGAGCTGGTAGAGGATATGTCCGTGTTTAATACGTTCTTATATGGCAATGACTTTCATAATTTAAAAGCCGCCATCAAGCAGGTTTATACCAATACTGATTTTGAGGATATTTATATAAACCATGGAACAATGAAATCGGAAGAGATTATTAAAGCCGTAAAAGAGCATAATTTTAATTCACTTCCTGAACATATGCAAGGTAGCGCGGAAGAAGCTTATCAAGTTCTGATGCATACCGGAGACAGTGGGTTAAGTGATGTTATTATTGATAAGGCAGCTTTGGAGACAATACTCCAAAAGGGCAAGGCTACCAATAATGAATTATTTGCAAAATACGCTGAGTTAAAGGTAGCAGTTGCCGATATTAATGTGGCAATTCGTAGTTGTAGGACGCATAAGGACAGAACCTTTATGGAGCGGGCAATCGCTTCTTGTGACAGCTTGAACAAGAGCGATCTAATTGAAGCTGCGCAAAACGGAGTTGAAGCGATCTATGGATATCTGTCTACCACAGTTTATGAAGACGCAGTTGCTGCAATAAAGGAATCTTCCTCAGCTTTTGAGCGCTGGAGTGATAATCTGATTATAAGACATATACGACCACAGCTATATAATCCGTTTTCGATTTCTCCTCTGGCTGCCTATATCATTGCCAGAGAAAATGAAATCAAGACAGTAAGAATAGTGCTTTCGGGTAAGAGAAACGAGATACCAGACAAGTCTATCCGGGAAAGATTGAGGGAGATGTATGTATAAGGTAGCAGTACTTGGCGACCGTGACAGTATCTACGGATATGCAGCCCTTGGTTTGGATACCTATCCGGTAGCCGACCGGGAGGAAGCTGCAAAGATCTTGAAGACTCTTGCGGATGGTTCCTATGCGATCATCTATATTACGGAGGCCCTTCAAGCTGAGCTGGAGCTAGAGATTGATCGTTATGTAGCTGATTATTTACCGGCAATTATTCCAATTCCCGGTGTATCAGGCAATACCGGAAAAGGGATGAGAAATGTTAAAAAATCCGTGGAGCGTGCGGTTGGTTCTGATATTATATTCAATAGCTAAACGCCTATATTTACAGGATTGTAGAATTATTATGAGTTAAAAAGCATTTAAAACTATTAAGCTGCTTAGCAGCAGCATGGAGGTTTTTATGAGTAAAGGCACAATTAAAAAGGTTGCCGGTCCGTTGGTTGTCGCAGAGGGAATGCGCGATGCCAATATGTTCGACGTTGTACGTGTTAGCGATCAGCGTCTGATCGGTGAAATCATTGAAATCCATGGCGACCAAGCATCCATTCAGGTATACGAGGAAACCTCCGGTCTGGGACCTGGAGAGCCGGTAGAATCAACCGGTGCACCCTTAAGCGTGGAGCTCGGACCCGGACTCATCGGAAGTATCTTCGATGGTATCCAGCGTCCTTTGGTAGATATTATGGCAGCCATCGGTACCAATTTAAAGAGAGGTGTTGAGATACCTTCTTTAAATCGTGGGACCAAGTGGCAATTCGTTCCTACCGTAGCGGTAGGTGATGTGGTGGAAGCCGGTGATATCATTGGTACAGTAGCAGAAACAGATATCGTTACCCAGAAGATCATGATTCCTTATGGTATTCAGGGTACAGTAAAATCCATTAATCAGGGAGAATACACAGTAACAGATACCGTTGCTGTATTAGAGAAAGCAGATGGAACCACTGAAAATATTACATTGATGCAGAAATGGCCGGTTCGTATCGGCAGACCATATAAACAGAAGCTGTCTCCGGATAAGCCGCTGGTAACCGGTCAACGTGTTATCGATACCCTGTTCCCCATTGCTAAGGGTGGTGTAGCTGCGGTTCCCGGTCCCTTCGGTAGCGGTAAGACGGTTGTTCAGCATCAGCTGGCTAAGTGGGCTGAAGCAGATATTGTTGTATACATCGGTTGTGGTGAACGTGGTAACGAGATGACCGACGTATTGAATGAATTCCCGGAATTAAAAGATCCTAAGACAGGAAAATCCTTGATGGAGCGTACTGTTCTTATTGCTAATACCTCTGACATGCCTGTTGCAGCTCGTGAGGCATCCATCTATGTAGGTATAACCATAGCAGAGTATTTCCGTGATATGGGTTACTCCGTAGCACTGATGGCAGACTCCACCTCCCGTTGGGCAGAAGCTCTTCGAGAGATGAGTGGTCGTCTTGAGGAAATGCCCGGTGAGGAAGGCTATCCTGCTTACCTTGCCAGCCGTCTTGCACAGTTCTACGAGAGAGCAGGTCGTGTTATCTCCCTTGGTAAAGAGGGGAGAGAAGGCGCTCTGTCTGCAATCGGTGCGGTATCCCCGCCCGGTGGTGATATCTCCGAGCCGGTATCCCAGGCTACCCTTCGTATCGTTAAGGTGTTCTGGGGATTGGATGCGAATCTTGCTTACAGAAGACATTTCCCGGCGATCAATTGGCTGACCAGTTATTCTCTCTATAATCTTGGCAAATGGTTTAACACCAATGTTAATGAGAAATGGGTA
>JAQZBA010000179.1 GCA_029239365.1 Herbinix sp.
TGATAAAGCAGCAAAACCGCTTAAATCTCCTTCTGCATTCGGATCCGGAGTAAAGGATAATCGAATTGCCTTGCCTATATGTTTTTGAACACCCTTAAGGTGGATTGTGAAATAGATATGGGCACTAAATAAAAGTACCGGTAAAGGAATTCCCCATAGAAAATTATTGATGTTCTTAAGATAGTCCATTTGACCAACCCCTGCGATACAATTGTTATATGTATATGATATAGATTGGAAAAGTAGTCTTCTTAGAGAAGTAACCGGGCTTTGGCTATCGGACAATAAATAGACAAGAGAAAGTTAAAATAACATCAAGGACATACGTAAGACAAAGAGTGCAACCTATGTGTGAGAAAAATAGGTTACACTCTTTGTCTTCGAGTTATTAGAATGATGCTGTTTCACTTTATATTAAAATTATAAATCGATGGTTAAACTGTTTGTAGGGCTTTCACCACGGTTTCAAAGCCCATGAAGTGGGAAGCTTTCACCAGTATGGTGTCATCCTGCCTTAAGAAGCCGTGAAGTGCAGTAATCAGCTCATCACGGTTTGCATAATAGAGGAGCTGGCTTGATGTTACGATAGGCCTCAGCTCAACTTGCTCTTTCGCACCGGCATACATGAATGAAGATAATACGCCGACACAGACCAGTAGATCAACCTGTGCTGTTATAGCATATTCACCAACCTCTTTGTGCAGAGTTTTTTCGTTTTCGCCAAGCTCTCCCATGTCTCCCAGAATAGCGACCTTCCTAGTATTAGCTGTGTGTAGCAGATCAAGGGCTGCTTTCATAGACACAGGATTGGCATTATAACAGTCATCAATGATAGTCCATCGCTGATCGCGAAGTATATTACTTCTGCCGCCAACCGGCTTTACGGAAGCTATGCCGGCTACGATTTCTCGATTCGTCAGATCGAGAAGACTTCCTACAGCGGTAGCTGCCAAGGCATTCAATACCATATGTGCTCCCGGTAGAGGAATTTCTGCATGGAAAGGCTTGTAGCCAACATGAATATTGCAGCTGCTCCCGAAGAGACCTTTCGAAATAACCTCCGTTACAGTTACATCATTTTCATTGGAGAAGCCGAAGCGGATTGGACGCATGCCCTTAACTTCTTGAATTCCGGCTAACATATCATCGTCACCATTAATGCAGACACGACCGTTCTCGCTCATAAAATCAAATATTTCTGTCTTTGCTTTGAGGATACCCTCTCTCGAACCTAAGTTTTCAAGATGGCATTGTCCGATATTAGTAATTACACAGATGTCTGGCTTTGCAATTTCACTGAGACGGTGCATCTCGCCAAAATCACTGATGCCCATCTCAAGTACAGCTACTTCATGAGTATCTTGAATACGAAGTATAGTAAGGGGTAAACCAATCTCGTTATTATAATTTCCCTCTGTTTTTAGAACATGATATTTTTGTGCCAGTACGCTGCTGATGAATTCCTTGGTACTGGTTTTTCCTACGCTGCCGGTGATACCAACAACCTTGATAGGAAGCTGCTCTCTGTACCACCTAGCGATACTCTTCAATGCTTCTAAGCTATTATCGACCAGTATGTAAGGACCTGACGATTGTGCAGGTTTCTTTTCGCATACGACGCCTAATGCCCCATTCTCGAATACATCCTTGATAAAGTCGTGACCATCAACACGCTCTCCAACCGAGGCGATGAACAGATAATCCTTCTCTACTTTTCTCGAATCCATAACTACGCCTGCAGCTTCCCGTCCGGTGTCATCACCATAAAGTGTACCATTACAGGCTTTTGCAATCTGAGTTAATGTCAAATTCTTCAATTTACTATCCTCCAAGTGATACTCCTAGCGTAGCATACCTACCCTATTTATATTTATTTAAAGATATCTCAATGATCTTCTCACACAGACCTGGGAAATCCATTCCAATCACCTGTGCCTCTTGAGGAAGCAAGGAGGTAGGGGTCATCCCGGGAAGTGTGTTCGCTTCCAGACAGAAGATCTCATTCTGCTCACTGAGCATGAAATCCATTCTGGCGTAGGTTTTTAGGCGAAGAGCTCTATATACCTTTTCTGCAATCTTTTGCATTTCTTCGGTTAGCTCATTACTAAGAACTGCTGGGCAGGTCTCAACGGCGCTTCCGGCCTGATATTTATTCTTATAATCGTAGAAACCATCGATAGGAGCAATCTCGATCACAGGCAAAGCGCTTCCGTCGATTACACCAACGGAGAATTCACGACCCTTAATGTATTGCTCAATTACAACTTCACTACCATAGGTAAAGGCATTCGAGAGAGCACCCTGCATCTCTTCGTTGGAAGTGGCAATGGATACACCGACACTCGAACCACCATTGCAGACCTTCACAACACAAGGGAATAAGGTCCATTCAAAGGACTCACCCTTCTTAGCATGTATCCCGTTCGGGGTTGGAATATGATAAAAAGCAAAAAGCTCCTTAGAGATGGCTTTATCCATCGCCAGCGCACTGCTGGTGTAATCTGTTCCGGTATACTTAATGCCCATCAGATCGAAGGCTGCCTGAAGCTTCCCATCTTCTCCGTTTTCTCCATGGAGTGCAAGAAACACTATGTCTGATTTGTGGCAGATATCAACAACATTTGGACCAAAGAAACTGTCTGAATCACCTTTTCTTAGTCTTTTAATCTGTGCTATGTCCGGATTGCTTTCCGCGATTGCTCCAAAGTTAGCAGCAAAGTCCTTCTCTATATCAAATATGTTGGCAACTTCGCCTTCATAGCCTAAGTATACGTCAAGTAATACCACTTTGTGGCCTCTACCTTTTAAGGCTTTATAAATCATACTTCCGGTGGATAAAGATACATCTCTTTCTGTACTGGTTCCGCCAGCCAATACTACGATTTTCATGCTGAATCCTCGCTTTCATACAATTAATTTCATTTCCAAAACAGTATAACCCAAAGCACTTTACAAGTAAAGAAGATTAGCGGTATTTAGCACTATTGGGAAGGTATAAAGCACTAAGTGCCTTAATGGGCCAAAACAGACAAATCCCCTCTGAAAACACTAGGTTAGCAGAGGGGATCAACAGTTCCTATGAACTGTTTTAATATATTTTAAGGGGGGGGACGGGGAATATCATTGAGGATTAGTTTAGTACATAATCTGTAGATGCAAATGCAAAATCAGTTACATATCCGCTATCAATGAAATGACTGGTAACATTTGACATCGCTTTAAAAACATAGCTGCTCTTAAAGCCTGGATTATCACCCATGGTAGAATCCATGTAATACCACACTCCATTCAACGGTACAAGGTTCCAAGCATGGTAGCCGGCTGATGTATTTCCGTAGGCGATTCGACTATTGAGTCCGAGTTCCTTCGCGAATACATAATAAAGAGATGAGTATCCACCGCATATGGTACTACCGTTTTTCAGTGCAGTATAGGCGGTTTTGTTTATGTAAGAATAATCATAGTTGACATGATCGATAATATAATCATAAATCCATTGGTACTTATCTTCGTCAGAGTAGGACTTAACCTGTATGTTCGCTGTTATTATTCCGGCTACTGTCTCGTATACATATTCCGTTTCTTCTTTTGTTTCTCTATAGGTAGGAAACAATCTTACTTTATATGTAGTCTTGCCCTGCTTTGTAACAGTGCTTTTCATATATTTTATTGATTTGATATTATATATTTCATAATCATAATTCATGCCTAATTCATTTTCATAGGTCTTAAGTCCTTCTGAACCGGTTAGCACCTGAATGTCATCCGCATCAAATTTCTCGACCTCAACCTCGATCATGCTAGGTCTTTCTGCTAATTCGGACCCGATGTAGCTGTACACTTCAATTAGATTTGTACCATAATTATCTGGTGATGTTATGGTATTGCTAGCGCTTCCAAGTGATGCAACTAGTGTTGTTACAACAAATAATCCGGATAAACCAATCATATCCAGGTACCTCATTATCTTTCGTAGAAGAGCATCTTGCTCCAAATATAACTGAGTTTCATTCAAGTAAGTTAACGATTAGTGAACTAGGACTATTGCACTATATTCGTCCCGTACTAGGACTTTAGGACTATAGACCTATATGAGGTATGATCACATTATATAGGGCCATAGTCCTTTGCGCAAGTGTTTTTCGTAAAATTAAATAAAAATTAAAGGATTTAATAATCTCGAAACGGAATCCGGTCATTTAGTTAATTGTTTTGTAAGAATTTGTTAACGAGTTTGTAATGAATAGCAGATGAAAAGAAGAAGTTCTTGCGGGATGATCAGAAATATTCTATTTTCTATATAGATTTAATCACTAAACTAATTTGTTATTTCAATTTTTATCCAAATATGTTAAAATAAAACTACCAATTATATAGGGAGGTAAGTATTATGAAACACAGTATTAAAAAAGTATTATCAGTGTTACTCGTAGCGGTCTTCGCGCTGTCCATGTTTACGGCGTGTGCTAAGAAAGAGGAGACAAAGGCTACGGAACCTACAGCTGCACCTGTTGCAACAGAAGCGGCTGCTGATCCTACTGCTACACCGGTTCCGACAGAAGTACCAAAGGACCTAGGAGGCATGGAGATTACGATTGCTAACTGGTGGGAGACGGATAAGGAACCAACCACGCAGAAGGAAGAAGATACGCTTGCGTATAGAAATGAGATTATGGAGAAGTACAACTTCAAGGTTAAAACCATTAATCTCGGTTCTTGGACAGAGTATCAAGAAATTGTTGTATCCTCGATTATGGCAGGTGATCCTGCAGCGGATGTATTTGTAATGGATCAGAAATTTATGGCTGCTCCTTTACAGCAAGGCCTACTTTATCCACTGGATACCTTGCAGAACTTTGATTTCACAGAAGAAAAATGGAATCAGGAGGTACTAGATCTGATTACCTTCGACGGCCACAAATATGGTATGGCAGTTGGTAAGATGGAACCCAGACTTGGTATATTCTTCAATAAGAGATTATTCGAAGAAGCAGGTATTGATCCTGAATTGCCCTATGATATGCAGAAAGATGGTACTTGGACCTGGGCTGCATTTGAAGACTTATGTGCTAAGTTAACACGTGATACCAATAATGATGGAACACCTGATGTATATGGTCTTGCAAGTTTCTCGAAAGACTTCTTCCGTGGTACGGTATATTCCAATGGTGCACAGTACATCGGTAAGGATGATAAGGGTGTATTCTTCAATGCAACCAATGATCCTAAATTCTTAGAGGCTCTTGAATGGGGAATCAGCTTGTATGATGCCGGTTATCATATGCCACAACCGGAAGGATCTAACTGGGATTGGTTCATCCAGCCTTTCATCGAAGGCAAAGTTGCTATGCAATGCGCTGAAGAATATAAGGTTAATACATGGAAAGATATGGAAGATGATTGGGGGTTTGTAATCTTCCCGAAGGGACCGAATGGCGAAATGATGACAGTATTCACAGAGAATATCGTTGTTATGCCGGCTGGATTAGATGCAGAATATGCCGAGAATGTTGCATTTGCTTATAACCTTTATACAAATACAACCCCTGGTTATGAGGACGAGGATTGGAGAGCGAATTACTATTCCGTATTCAGAGATGCAAGAGCAGTAGAAGAGACGCTTCCGTTGTTCTATGAGCCTGAGCATGGAACCATGTCATACTTACCTTTAATTAATGGTATTGATTACGGCAATGTTACCTACGATCTTGATGCTCGTGCATTAACTCCGGCAGAGTCAGTTGAGAAGGTTCAACAGCAATGGCAGACCTTCTTGGATCAGGCAAATGGCCTTGAGACAGTAGCTGAATAATTCATAGTTACTTGATTACCAAAAATTTTCTCAATAATTCATAATAATATGTCATCGGTCATCCAATACTATACTTGGGTGACCGATTTTTTTATTCGTAACAAGTGAATTGATTTACATCTGCTTTCATGATTTTATAAGTAAAAAGGTCGGAATAACAATTAGATGGTAGAATAAACAATAATTACCATAATAAAATCCCCTGAAGCTGTTAACAATAATATCACAGGCAATACAAAACGAAATCACGTGCGGTGATAATACTTAATGACAACCGCTGAACCTACAATCAGTTGATTTTGTACTTGGTTGCTTTGATACTAACTAAATGGAGGTGAAACTTAATATGGCAAGCAACAATAATAATAGTGGATCAAACAGAGCAGAAGTTCCTCAGGCAAGAGAAGCACTTGATCGTTTCAAAATGGAAATTGCAAACGAAATCGGTGTTCCGTTAAAGCAAGGTTATAACGGCGATTTAACAAGCAAGCAAAACGGTTCTGTAGGTGGAGAAATGGTTAAACGTATGATCAGACAGCAGGAACAACAGATGTCCGGTGGCCAACAGTAATCATGAACTAAACAAAACAAAAAAAGCATCACCGCCTAAAACGGTGATGCTTTTTTGCATGTCTTGAAATTTCCATTTCCATATTTTTAGTAACTATGATAAAATATACATACTTTGAGGAATTTTAATATGCTCTTAGGACATTAGGTGTACTAAAAAGGGCATATACTTTTATATAACATGGAAAGGAAATGAGATTATGGGAAAATATTTTGGAACAGATGGCTTCCGCGGTGAGGCTAATGTAAATCTGACAGTAATGCATGCATATAAAGTGGGGAGATTTTTAGGCCATTATTATGGTAAGGAGCATAAAGCGAACATAGTAATAGGAAAGGATACAAGAAGAAGCAGCTATATGTTTGAATATTCACTGGTTGCCGGATTAACAGCAAGCGGTGCTGATGTATATCTACTGCATGTAACTCCTACACCAAGCATTTCGTATGTAGTTCGTAGTGAGGGCTTTGACTGCGGCATTATGATTTCTGCCAGCCATAATCCATATTATGATAATGGAATTAAAGTAATCAATGGTAATGGCTATAAGCTGGAGGCTGAGGTTGAAGATTTGATTGAAGCCTATATTGATAGTGAGACAGATGATCTTCCCTTTGCGACCAGAGAGAAAATTGGTCGGACCGTTGATTATGCCATCGGAAGAAATCGTTACATAGGATATCTGATCTCCTTGGCGACCAGATCCTTTTCTGACAAGCGTGTTGGACTTGACCTTGCCAATGGAGCAGCTACTACGGTTGCAAAGGGTGTATTCGATGCACTTGGTGCGAAGACTTTTGTAATCAATAGTGAGCCGGATGGAACCAATATAAACCGTAAATGCGGTTCAACCCATATGGAATTACTGCAGAAATTTGTAGTAGAGAACAAGCTGGATGTGGGATTTGCTTATGATGGAGATGCAGACCGTTGTTTAGCAGTGGATGAAAAGGGAAATATTATAGATGGAGATTTGATTATGTATCTATGCGGTGTCTACATGAAGAACCGCAATGATCTGAATAATAACACCGTAGTAACAACCATTATGTCAAACCTAGGACTTTATAAAGCCTTGGATAATAAGGGCATTCTGTATGAGAAAACCGCAGTAGGAGATAAATACGTCTATGAGAATATGATGACGAATGGACACTCGATCGGTGGGGAACAATCCGGCCATATTATTTTCAATAAGCACGCTACCACAGGTGATGGGGTACTAACTTCCCTAAAGATCATGGAAGTTATGTTAGAGAGTAAAGCGCCGCTCTCCGAGCTGTTGAAGGAAATCTCTATCTATCCACAACTTATGGTGAATGTTAAGGTACATAGCAAAAAGGCAGTTACTCAGGATATGGTTGTTATGGCTGCCGCTGCTGAGGTAGAGAAGGAATTAGGAAATGATGGACGTATTCTGGTTCGTGAGAGTGGAACAGAACCTGTGATTCGTGTTATGGTAGAGGCTGCA
>JAQZBA010000180.1 GCA_029239365.1 Herbinix sp.
GCTACAAAGGCATCTCCTTCACCAACATACGCAATTGCCTCCGCCAGAGAACCCAGCGTAATACAGTTCTCATATTCATAGCTTGTGGTATTGGATATTACAATTGTCTTCCTATTTGGTAAGGGTTTCCCGATTTCTTCAAAGGAACGTTTGCCCATGATAACCGTATTTCCTGTAGTCAGTTCTTTGAAGCGTTTTTGCTCCCCTTTAATCTTCCAGGGGATTACACCTTGATTCCCAATTACATAATTCTTTGATAATGCGGCAATGAGTGCAAGCATAGATTTCTCCTTACTTATAAAGTTATGTATTCTAATCTTAACTATTCTGAACTTTCAGAGGCTCTCTCATACAGCTTCCTCTCCTCATTACCCATGATATCAATGATCTCAATTGAACTACAGCCCTTGTCTTCGAACACCAGCTTAGCCACAAAGGGCATAATACCTCTGATTCGGTTGAAGTGATCTAAGCCATAGTCCTTATCATAATAATTGATTATCGTACTAATTGCTGTTCCATGGGAACCAATCACAATATTCTTATTCTGATGTTGTGATACGATTGCCTCCAGGGCTCGAATACATCTTGTCTGTACCTGATTAAGGCTTTCTCCACCCTCCAGCTTATAATCAAAATTCTCCCATTGTTTGCTGACAAATTCCGAAAAATCCTCGATCCAATCAGTGTCTACCGCCCGTTCTCGCAGATCATATACCGGGAGAACCACCTGTCCACACAAGTCTGCAAAGCCCTGTACTGTATCAAGGGCTCTCTTATATGGACTAGATAACACCTCAGTAATTTGTTTGTCTAACAAGTAACTGATAACCTTGTTACAGCTTTCTAAGCCAACCTCTGTCAAGGGTCTCTCCATATCGTTATGGACTGCAAAGTCCGGCTGGGCATGTCTTATCAGGTATATTATTGTCATAGGTCTCATCCACGAGTGTTCCTCGCCCTTTCTCGTTAATGTTCTATCCCGTTCTACAATGTGAGATAATGATTTATTATAAAACAAATTTTCATGAATTCCAATAGTGAACACAATATACAAAGGCAACTGGTAGATTAAAATCCTACCGGTTGCCCCTACTCTTATTCATGACAATAGGAAGTTAGCGAAGCCTTCCTATCGTATATGGAATATTGCATCATTTATAAAAATCTCTTTTTAATCTCTTCGTATTTCTCAACCGTCATCAAGGCATCCTTATCGATATCCTTAAAGGTGACGATATAAGTCCATCTTCCGTATGGCTCTATCTTCTTAATCTGAGATACATTAATCAGATAAGATTTGTGGCTTCGCATGAATTGCTCTCCATCCAGCTTTGCTTCGATATCACTCAGGCTTGCCGAGGTAGTGAAGGAGTCCTTCTTCGTATAGATTACTGTAGCACTATTCTCTCTCTGAACCAGAATAATATCGCCGATATCCACAAAGCTCATACTTTCTTTGCCTTTTACCAACAATTTCTCAAGCCCACGTTCATATTTTATTATCTTATCCAGATTTTCCTTCTCATCCGATTCATTAAAGGCTTTGATGCGATCCAGGGTATGATATACCCTTTCCACATTGAAAGGCTTTATTAAATAATCAAAGGCATATACTTCAAAGGCGTCCGACATATATTCGGAATGTGCCGTTGCAAAGATAATCTTTGTCTTCGGCTCCATATCGGCGATAATTTTGGCGCACTCCAAGCCATTCGAGCCATTCATCTCGATATCAAGGAAGATAACTTCAGCTCTGGTTTTTGTAAATAAGGTCACGGCATCTGCCAGGTTCTCACATTCGCCAACGATATCAAATCCTTCCTTGCGCTCTATAATTTTGCGAAGCAGCTCACGAACTCCACCTTCATCATCCACTAAGATAACTTTAATTGACATAGTTTCTTCTCTCTCTACGCTTACACATGGGCTTGCCTAATATCTCAGACCAGATAATTGCCTGCTGCAAATCTGCATTTGTTAAAGCATTCGTATCCAGAGTATCCGTTTGATTGCTACCTGCCTTCATCGTTGTTACAACCTGTACCATTGGCTTATCCACTGGCTTAGGATCAACTTTAACCTGATAGAATTTATTTTGCTTCTGATCTGTATTTGTATTCCCATAGAGCAAAAAGTTTTTCGTAGACTTGGCGAATTGACTCAGTCGCTCTCCGGATGATTTACTATAATACATAGGCTCTCACCTCAATTGTTCTGATTTTATTTGTTATTTTTTATCTTCACCGATTTGTTTCCTCGAAGGTTCAGAAATCTTCTCTCGCATCTTCGTGTCAGCCTTGATATTCTGCATATCATAATAATCCATCACACCAAGCTTACCTTCCCTCAGTGCAAATGCCATCGCTTTCGGAACCTCTGCCTCAGCCTCAACAACGTAAGCACGCATCTCCTGTTCTCTCGCAACCGCCATCGCTCTTCTCTCCTCTGCCTTAGCCTGTGCAATGTTCTTATCTGCCTCAGCCTGAAGAGTCTGCAGCTGTGCACCGATATTTCTACCTACATCAATATCTGCAATATCGATAGAAAGAATCTCGAAGGCTGTTCCCGAGTCAAGTCCCTTACTTAATACTCGTTTAGAGATATCATCGGGATTCTCTAATACTTCCTTGTGGGAATTCGCGGAACCTACCGTTGTTACGATACCTTCACCAATTCTAGCAAGAATAGTAGCTTCCCCGGCACCACCTACAAGACGCTCTAAGTTGGCGCGTACGGTTACTCTCGCTTTTACCAATAATTCGATACCATCCTTTGCTACTGCGGATACATTGGTGGTTTCTATCACCTTTGGGTTAACACTCATTCTTACAGCATCAAATACATCTCTTCCCGCTAGGTCTATGGCAGCCGCCTTCTCAAAATGTAGCTCAATTCCGGCCCTTTCCGATGCAATTAAAGCATTAATTACGCCATCCACATTACCACCTGCCAGATAATGAGCTTCCAGCTGATTTACGTTCACAGTTAAGCCCGCCTTGATGGCTTTGATCAGTGGAAGTACAATCTTGGATGGTGCAACTCTTCTTAATCGCATACCGACTAAGTTAAATATGCTAACCTTAACATTCGCAGCAATAGAACTAATCCATAGTCCAACCGGTACAAAGGTAAAAAATAATACAATCAATAAACTGATGATACCAATTAAAATAATCAATCCAATTTGTGGCATACTAATCCCTCTTTCTATGTAGTTATTTTTTAATAGTACTTTTTTATTAATATACTCTTATCTATTTGTTTAATACGAGCTAATTTATTGCTTTTACTATTAGCTTGGAGCCTTGTACTTTGTAAATAACCAGCTTAGTATCCTTCGAGATATATTTTCCTTCGGAAATTACATCAAATTCTATCCCATCAAAATCTGCCGTTCCACTAGGTCTTAGATCAGTTATTGCAACTCCATGCTTACCTAGCAGATATTTAAGGTCGCTGGAGCTGATAAAGCCCTTTTCCTTATTCTGTTCATCCTTAAGAATAATCGGTGATTTTAATTTTGCCTTTGACAATAGCCCTAATATGACTGCAAACATCATTCCCAACAACGCCATGATAATTAGTGCGATAATGGCCCCTTCCACAAAAGAATCTGATACAAGAAAAATTGCGACTGCCAAGCATACGATTCCGGATATCCCTGGGATGGAAAAGCCCGGTATCGCCATCTCAATTCCTATTAAGATAAAGCCGGCGATAAAAAGTATAATCGCTATAATTAATGTAGCACCCATTTCACCAAACATATGACCTCTCCTTTCATAATTCTATTGATATCTCTACTTTACAACGAATTCGTAAAAAGAAAATACATATCCTCCAAGTTATACACCTTGGTGGGTGTAATGTCGAAATCAGCCCTCCAAATTACATTGTTATCTCTTGTTAGCCTTTGGTAATTCAATATAAAAGCTTGTCTTATCCGCATTTGAATCTACCTGAATCGTGCCCCCGGCCTCTTTGATTATCCTGGATACGATGTACAGACCCATACCATGCTCTTCCTCCCGCTTGGTAGAATAGCCCTGTTTAAAGATTGCATCGAGATGATTGCTGGGTATCTCCGGACCATTGTTATAGATTAAAAAGGTATAATTGTTCTGATCCTCTCCTATCTCAAGATGGATACTCTTCTCATCCTGCTCCTCCTCCAGTGCTGTGATACCATTATCAATAATATTCGCCAACACCTTACATAGGTTCCAGGCTTCCAGTGGAAGATTCTTAAGTTCTGACCGTATCTCAAGGTATAGGTCAATTCCCTTCTTCTCTGCTGCCCAGGTCTTCGCTTGAAGCAACGCATTGACTGCCGGTTGAGCTGTCTTCAGAGCCTTACTAACCTTCATTATGTCCTTGAATACCGGGTCAATATAGCTCTTTGCCTCCTCATATTCACCTAGCTCCATTAACCCATAGATTACTTGAAAATGATTGAGATAATCGTGCCTCTGTGATCGTAATCTAGTATTCAATTCCTCTAGATTCTGTATTGTTTCTGTCATATTGTCATTTTTATATCGAATTGCAAAGTACAGTCCCATGATAGTAATCAAGCTGCTTAATAGCAACAGGCCGATGGCCAGAAACATATAGATGCTGACCTCATCGATGATGGTCCTTCCTTGTATTAGCAGTATGATTAGCCCGATGAAAAACTGGAGAAGATTAATCAATAACAAAGCACCTACTAGCTTTTTAAAGTTCATGAGAATCCTCCCTGACTCGTCAATATCCCGCACTTAGCACTTACCAAATCTATGACAAGTATAACACAATTACCAAATTATTGCATTAGAATGAGATTATATCTATTCGCTTTAAAGGTCTTGCTCTTACAACTGAGCACCCTCCTGTCTTGTACCGTATTCTAGCACTCCATTTAAAAAGGTATAGGGGTATTGGGTCCCGCATTGATTACATTCGATAAAGGTCTTCGACCCTGTCTGCTCCCTCTTATCATATAAAAATGATAAAAACTCCTCGGAATTCTTATGTCCTGGAGCGTCCCCATCCAGCGCATAGGAATAGACATAGCTAGATTCATATCGAAGTGTTAAGTCCTTATTGTGACAGATTGGGCATCGATACTTGCTTGTTTCCATAATGTAAGCCTTCCTTCCTGATAATTATTCTCTTTTGCTTTACATCATTTCACAAAACATTCAAAACTATACAAGAACAGTCCTTTCAAAACTTTATCGTTGAATTAATTATAACTATGGGTTATGATTCCAATAGAACGAAACGTTGTAGATAGAATTAATAATTTTTATATTAGGATAACATTAATCAGAATCACAGGGAGGTACACTATGAGTATTGAGATTAAGAAACTAACAACGGAATTAACTGAGGATTATATTACATTCTTTGATCAGGTGGCCTTTACTGATAATGATGAATGGGCTGGTTGCTACTGTCTGTTCTATCATTGGAATGATGTACTGGAAGAGGAGCAAAAAAATAATATCTCCTGTGATTCCACATGTTATAGAAAGCATCTTGCAAGAGATTTTATCGAAGCCCAAAAGCTCCAGGGCTATCTTGCCTATGAGAATGGTAGTGTTGTAGGTTGGGTGAACGCCAATGATAAGACCGCATACGACCGTCTGAGCCCTGACCAATGGCCGGAGATCTGGGAGGCTGAGATATCAAAGGATAGAATAAAGTCCATTGTATGCTATACCATCGCACCTGAGCAGCGACGCAAGGGTATCGCAACCAAGCTTCTCGAAAGAGTATGCCAGGATGCCAAGGAACAAGGTTATTCTTATGTGGAAGCATATCCCGCAAACCACGCTGATAATGTAGTCCTCAATTATCATGGTCCTTCTACGCTCTATGAGAAGTGCGGTTTTACTCAATATAAGGATATTGGAGATTATATGATATTCAGAAAATTTCTTCCATCCTCATATAATGGGAAGTATTGAAACCATATCAAATAAGTGGTATAGTAATAATATGGAGGTGGTTATTATGTTTAAAAAAGATAATAAAGATTCTTCAAAAAAGTCAATTAAGAAAATGAATTCTATTTCTTATGATGAGCATTTTACCCGGACCACCGAATCAATCGATTTAGCTAAGAATCCTAAATTTGTTGATATCGGTGACGGTACATCCAAGCGGAAGGAAAGCGAAATCGAAAAGTTTACTCGATAGAGCTCTTGGCTTGTGGCAACCATCTAAATTCGGAAGTTATACTATGTATGTAATATCTATCCTGTATTAAAGCCCACTCAGTAAGAACTTCTTACTTCGTGGGCTTATATTTTTGATATTTTATATTCGGGTGTCATAAGTCCTACTCCAGAAGTAGCAGCTTCTCTTCCGGAAGGCACAGATATAAGGGCAATCCCTTGCTATGCAGCTCCTCCATCCTATCCTTCTGGATATACCATCGTAGGCTTTCTTCTGAAGCCTGGTTCATTGACTTGATAAAGAAATGCTCCTCAAAGGGTAGCCCGCCACTCCCTACCATCGTAAAGGGGATATAGTTACAGTCCGGCTGCTTCCAGGATGGAAGCAAATCATGTGCACGAATTCCTATATAATTCGTGCTTTCCGGAATCTCCGTTCTGAGAGATATTCGTATTCCCCATTCGGTAGCCTCCAAGGTATGGCCATCGATCCTACTTATCGGTGAGAGATTCTTACATCCGGTCAGTCTTGCGGCTTCCATCTTGATGGGTCGTTCAAATAGTTCCTGAGTATCTCCTGAGATAACGGATCTACCCTTACTGATGATTAATAACCGTTCACAGAATCGGTATACCTCATCCCTGTTATGGGTAACCAAGAGCACATCCCCATGATAATCTGTTAAGGTTTCTAACAGCTGCTGCTGAAGAAGATCCTTCAGATAACTGTCCAGCGAGGAAAAGGGTTCGTCCAGCATAATGATATCCGGGTTGCTAACCAGCATCCTGGCTAGGGCAACTCTTTGCTGCTGCCCACCGGAAAGCTCAGAGGGATATCGGCTTTTCAAACCCTCCAACCGGTATTCCATTATCTTGGCCGCCACCATCTGACGTCTGTCTTCCTTGGATGCCTTGATGGCAATTCCTATATTCTCTTCCACCGTCATCATCGGAAAGAGGGCATAGTTTTGAAACAAATACCCTACCCTACGTTGCTGTGGTAAAATATTTATCTTCTTCTCCGAATCAAAGAGCACTCTGCCATTTAATACGATCCGACCTGAATCTGGTTTTTCTATTCCGGCGATACATTTTAAAGTTAAGCTCTTACCGGAACCGGAGGCACCTAAGATACCCAGCCTTTGATTCTCATTCTTCAATTCCACTTCCAAGCTAAATCCATCAAGCTTCTTCTCAATCGCAACTTCTAATGACATTCCTCTACCATCGTTTCGTATTTTTTATATTCCTGGCTGCAATCAGATTCATCCCTACTATAATTGCATAGGCAATGACGCTGATGACAACAACCCAAAAGCCTGCTGTTACATAATCTCCGTCCTGAATTACCAACGCAATTCTCTGAGATATGGTACCGGTCTTGCCGGGAATATTACCTGCCAGCATGGAGGTAGCCCCATATTCACCCAGAGCTCTGGCAAAGGTAAGAATCGTTCCTGAGGCAATTCCCGGCCCGGCTGTTGGCATAACAACCTTCCAGAATAACTTCCTCTCAGACATTCCAAGAGTTCTTGCGGCATAGATGAGATTAACATCTACTTGTTCAAATGCTGCTCTCGCATTCCGATACATCAGAGGAAACGCGATTACAGTCGCTGCCACAATACAACCCAACCAGCTCTGGACCACCTT
>JAQZBA010000181.1 GCA_029239365.1 Herbinix sp.
GTATCAAAGTTCCTGTTCTGGTTGTACATAGTCAGCAGGATGAATTCATAAAGCAAGAGCATGCTGAGTATCTGGCACAAAATTTATTGAATGCACATTTACACATACTTATGGGAGTTAGTCATTTTGCACCCTTACAGAGGCCGGACCTGTTTAACAGGGTTATGTTGGACTTCATTGGTACAGTTTTATAGATGAGGCATAGTAGAATAGGGTTGAAGCTATAACCAGGGTATGGTAAACTAAAGTACTGTGTCTTCCAACATAGAGCTTTGTTAGTAGTTCGATGAAAAAGTAAAAGAGAGGTTACATAAATGGTATTGATAAAGAAAAGCTGGAGGGGAATCCTAACCTGTCTGTTGATTGCTTCTTTGGCCTGGCTGATTGTTAAGGAATTCAATAGCCTCGAAGTAATTGGGGCACCGGTTATTGCAATTATAGTAGGTATGATATTGGCAGTAATCATAAAGGATAAGACGTCACTTAAGGTCGGAATAACCTTTACCTCGAAGAAGATTCTTCAATATGCGGTGATTCTGTTGGGCTTTGGATTGAATCTTGCAACAATCAAAGAGATAGGAATGTTATCACTTCCCATTATTCTTTCCACAATCTCCACCTCTCTTGTGGTTGCCTTCCTCATGTATAGAATATTGAAAGTACCATCGAAAACGGCAATTCTGATTGGGGTCGGTTCCTCTATTTGTGGTGGTTCTGCGATTGCAGCAACGGCACCGGTAATTGATGCAGACGATGAAGAGATTGCCCAGTCTATTTCAGTTATCTTTCTATTTAATGTGATTGCTGCCTTGGTGTTTCCTACGTTGGGGGGGATGCTTGGATTGGCGAATGAAGGGTTCGGCTTATTCGCCGGAACAGCGATTAATGATACGTCTTCTGTTACAGCAGCCGCTTCCACCTGGGATACCTTGCATGGAACGAATGGCTCAGTGCTTGAGTATGCAACGATTGTGAAGCTTACCAGAACATTAGCGATCATACCGATTACTCTTATATTAGCTTTTATCAAGATGCGTAAAGATAAAACAAAATCCACAGAAGAGAGCAGTAAAGTAAGACTTAAATCACTATTTCCTATGTTTATTCTGTACTTCGTATTAGCATCCGTGATTACAACGATGATCACCACAGTCTGCAGTGGTTCCACTCTTAATACAGCGAATATGCTTTTCAGTTCTCTAAAGCAGATCAGCAAGTTCTTCATTGTTATGGCAATGGGGGCGATCGGATTGAATACTGATATCGTGAAATTAGTGAAGACCGGCGGGAAACCCCTCCTATTAGGTTTCACCTGCTGGGTAGCGATTGCAACGATAAGCCTGCTATTACAATATGCAATTGGGTTATGGTAAAGTAGCAATATATGAAAAGTAAGAACTCATAGTTTAAACACTCGAAAAGTGTTTAAATTGTGGGTTCTTTCTTCAATCATGTCTTAAAATTAGCAATTCAAACATATGATAAACTAATTATTTGCCACAGGAAAAGCATCAAGCTGAAAGGTAGTAATGGTTGTTAATAAACTTAGTTTAGATAAGTTTTTAAAGGATAAGATAACAGGAATTATTATAATCATAGCTTCCCTCATACTGGGATATTTGCTTATTTCATTGTACTTTACAAACCACTTTTTCTTTCAAACACACATTAATGGTGTTAATCTCTCACTAAGAGCGTATGAGGATGCTGATAATCTCATAAGAGACAACATGGAAGGCTACGAGCTGCAGCTGATTGAAAGATATGGAGAAACAGAATTTATTACAGGAAAAGAAATTGGATTACAATATAACGAAAGCAATAGTTTTACTAAAATATACAAAGATCAAAAATCCTTGCAATGGATCAGCTCTGTAATAATGGATCAAAGCTATTATCTGGAAGATCTTTATACCTATCGTAACGATAAACTAGAGAAAACAATAAATGATTTGCTTTGTATGAATCGAGACATCCTTGATCCCAAGAATGTGTGTTATCAATATGTAGACGGCGCATATAAAGTGATAGCAGAAGTATATGGAAATAAAATAATTAAGAATAAACTAAGGGAAGAAATCAAGAAATATATTATGAGCGGAGAAACAAGGTTGGATTTAAGTGAAACGAGCTGCTACGATAATCCAATGTATCTCGTAAGCTCCGGTAAGACGTCAGTAACAATGAATTTACTCAATAAGTATATTGCGACAAGGGTTACTTACCGCTTTGGGAAGCAATCGGAGAGATTGGATGGAACTATAATTAACAAATGGCTCGAGGTCGATAAAAATTTAGATGTATTGATAAACAAAACTTCAGTGATGAGATACGTAAATGAATTAAGCAAAAAATATGATACCGTTGGAATTATTAGAAAATTTAATACTTCAACGGGTAAAACTGTAGAGGTGAAAGCTGGGCTGTATGGGTGGAAAATCTATCAGGAAGGGGAAACAAAAGCATTATTAGATATTATTAAACACGGTGAAGTAATTGAAAAAGAGCCAATCTATACACAGAAGGCTTTATCAAGGGATGGAAATGAAATCGGCAACACTTATGTTGAAATTAATATATCTAAGCAACACCTATGGTTTTATAAAAATGGTAAGCTGATTGCCCAAGGCGCTGTTGTTACCGGCAATCCGAATAGAGGGAACGCAACAGTAGTTGGAGCCTATATGTTGAACTATAAACAAGATGGTGCGACATTAAAAGGCATAGGATATGAAGTCGATGTGAATTACTGGATGCCTTTCTTCGGGAATATGGGAATACATGATGCGAAATGGCGAACTTCCTTTGGAGGAGAGATATATAAAAGGAGAGGGACCCATGGCTGTGTAAATGCCCCATATTATTTGGCTAAAACAATTTATGAAAATATTGAATCCGGAATCCCTATCATTATTTATGAAGAATAGGATAACGACTGTTTATGTTGTCTACCTATTATCAGCTATAGTAAGCGATGATCCATAATATTGGAACCCGGTTGACGAAAGTTCTTGGAATATGATCCTCAGTTACTTATAATAGTATATATTACAGCGGAAGAAGGAAAGGACGGGCATATGAAAAAACCATTGGTATGGGCACACCGAGGAGCCTCCGGATATGCACCGGAAAATACATTAGAAGCATTTCAGAAAGCAATCGATATGGAAGCAGATGGAATTGAACTTGATGTTCAGATGACAAAGGATGGAGTGCTGGTCATACTCCACGATGAAACTGTTAATCGTGTCAGTAATGCAAAAGGCTGGGTGAAAAATTATACTTACGAAGAGATAAGAAAGCTCAATGTTAATAAATCCTTTCCTGAATACGGCAAGGTTACGATTCCCACATTGGAGGAAGTGTATCTTCTGATGAAAGACACAGAATTAGTTATTAATGTGGAACTGAAGAATGGGATTGTATTCTATGAGAATCTGGAAGAAAGAGTAATGGAATTGACCAAGAAGCTTGGGCTACAGTCGCGTGTTATCTATTCCTCCTTCAATCATTACTCAGTAATGAAGCTAAAGCAAATGGATCCTTCTGTTAAGACGGGTTTTCTATATGAGGACGGATATCTGGATATGCCGGAGTATGCGTCGAGATATGGAGTGGAAGCGTTGCATCCAGCCTATTATAACCTGCAATATCCGAACTTTATGATGGACTGTAAGACAAGAGGCATCAAAGTGCGTGCCTGGACAGTGAATGATATCAATGAAATGAAATTAATATGTGTGAATGAGTTAGATGCGATGATTACCAATTATCCTGACATAGGTCGTAAGGTTGTGGATGAATATGAGAGAAAATAGTGAAATAATAAATAATGAAGTGGTTAAAAATGAGATGGTCAATAATGAAATGATCGATAATGAAGTGGTCAATAATAATGTGATCAATAATGAAATTATCAAACATGATATGATATTCCTTGGAGAAGAGGATTATATGGAGAAGATCATTCATGTGGTTGGCCCTCGATTGGATGACCTTCGTAAAAAAGGGTATTATCAAAGCGTGGATGGAGCTGAAATTTACTACGAGTATTATGATAATCCAAAGGAAAAAGCGGCCATTGTGATTTCACATGGCTTCTGTGAATTCACACAAAAATTCGAGGAAGTAATCTTTTATTATATTCAAGCCGGATATTCAGTCTATATTCCTGACCACCGAGGACATGGATATTCCCAAAGAGCAGTAGAGAATTGGAGTAAAGTTTATATCCGTACCTATGATGATTATGTGATGGATTTCCATCAGTTCATAACAAGTATCGTCTTAAAAGACAATGTAGACAGGAAGCTGGTCTTGTATGCTCATTCCATGGGTGGAGCGATTGCTGCACTATTCTTAGAGCAATATCCGGATATTTTCTCCTCAGCAATCTTATCTTCTCCCATGCTGGAGATCGAATGTGGCAAGACACCGACGCCACTTGTATGGCTTGCAATGTTATACAAAAAGATTACAAGAACAGGGGAGGACTACGTATCAGGTCATGGTGACTTTGATGGCATACCCCATTTTGACACCAGCACCTGTCTGTCGAGGGCAAGATATCATCATATCTTCAATATGAGATTACAGGATATCAAGTATCAGACCTGGGGTGCAACCTGTGCCTGGACACTGGCAAGTTTAAAGGCGGTGCGAAAGCTGCAGAAGCGCGTAAAGCAGGTTAAGACTCCAATTCTACTTTTTCAGGCCGGGAGGGATTCGACCGTCAAGCCGGGAGGACAGAAACGATTTACGCAGAAGTCAATGAATACCAGGTTAGTGGAATTCTCTGATTCTAAGCACGAAATATATAATGCGACTACTGAGATCAGAAAAGAATATTATCATATGATATTCGCATATCTAGAGGAGCAATTCGCTGTTGAAAGCCAGAAATAATAAAAAGGTGAACTAGTCCAAATCAAAATAAATATATTCATAGGTACTTGACAAAAGCATATAAATTGTATACAATCTAATTGTTGCCAATGAAAATATCATAATGAATGAAAGGTTGAGAATATGAGGTTATATGATTTTGAAGTAAAAGATAGAAATGGAAATCCTGTATCGATGAAGGAATATGAGGGTAAAGTACTATTGATTGTAAACACAGCGACCGGTTGTGGATTAACACCTCAATATGAAGGTCTGGAAGCTCTATACCAGAATTACAAGGATCAAGGATTTGAAATATTAGATTTTCCCTGTAATCAATTTGGTAATCAGGCTCCGGGAAATAACGAAGAAATTCATTCATTTTGTCAGTTGACTTATCATACCTCTTTTCCCAGATTTTCAAAAATAAATGTCAATGGTGATGATGCCGACCCGCTTTATCAATTTCTTAAGAAACAAAAAGGCTCGATACTTGGTTCAGGAATTAAATGGAATTTCACGAAGTTTTTAATTGATCGACAAGGAAATGTGATAGGAAGATTTGAACCTACGACAGAACCAAAAAAAATAGAAGTTAAAATCAAAGGGTTATTATAATCGATTATAGTTATGTAATAGGATTGATAGTCATAAGTTGGATTTGAATAGATGAATATTGATACACATATTCATCCAATCTTATCGGAAGATTTACGACGCTCGAACCATATTTGGATAAGGAAGTGATTTCATGTATGATATTATAATTGTAGGAGCTGGTACAGCAGGTCTGTCTGCCGCCATTTATGGCGTACGTGCCGGTAAGAGTGTGCTGGTTCTGGAAGCCAGTGTCTATGGAGGACAGATTATAAATACTCCGGAGATAGAAAATTATCCCGGTATTAAGCATATCTCTGGGTATGAATTTGCAACAAATCTATATGAACAGGCGAAGGAACTAGGTGCTGAGATACAATTCGAAAAGGTAATAGGAATACGTTCAGATAACGATACGAAGATTGTAATCACGGAAAGCCAAGAATATGAATGTAAGAGCATCATTCTGGCGACCGGAGCTAAGAATAAACCGTTGGGTCTAAAGCAAGAGAATGAACTGATTGGTGCAGGGATTTCATACTGTGCGACCTGTGACGGAGCCTTCTATCGGGGTAAAGATGTTGCTGTGATAGGAGGAGGTAATACTGCCCTCGAAGATGCAAACTTCTTATCAGCATATTGTAATAAGGTATATATTATTCATCGAAGAGATAAGTTCCGGGGTGAAGAAAAAATATTAAATACACTGAAGAAAAAGCATAATGTAGAGTTCCTTCTCAATTCTCAGGTGAAGGAGTTACTATCGGATGGATCTTTGACCGGAATTATGCTTCAGGAGAAGAATACTGACAACCAAAGAAGGCTTGACATCAAAGGGTTATTTATTGCAATAGGACAAATACCTGAAAACTTAATGTTCTCAGAACATGTTGAACTGGATCAAGGTGGCTATATCGTAGGAAAAGAAGACTGTAAGACAAAGGAAGACGGTATATTTGTCGCAGGGGATTGTAGAACTAAGACGGTCAGACAATTAGCCACGGCCGCATCTGATGGTGCAATCGCAGCCCTGGCAGCTTGCGAATATATAGGCTAATCACTAAGTAGATAATGAGTTTCTTACTCATCCATGCGGTTGGGTAGGGAACTCTTTTTTTAGTATCCAAAACAAATAAAAATATATTACTGTGATACCGGTATTTTTACATTAATTTTACTTTATATTACCATATTCATGATATAATATAAGCGTAGTGAGCTTACTGCAAGCTTGCTTGTGAGCAATGCGATCGGAGTTATACCGTAACAAATAATTGGAGGGAGACTAAATTAATGAAGTTAAGCAAAGAGGAACGTTCCTGGGTATTATATGATTGTGGTAATTCAGCTTATTCCATGGCTGTTACCACTGCTTTACTGCCAATTATATTTGGTATGTTTGATAATGTAAAAAGCAGTATGGATCTGGGGTATTTTAATTCAATCGCAAGTATATTGATCGCTATTCTTAGTCCGATACTGGGTACAATCGCGGATTATAAGGATAAGAAGAAGCGTTTCTTCGTGTTTTTTGCAATTCTGGGAGTGATTTCTACGGCTTCGCTTGCATTTGTATCCCCTTCCAGCGGACAGTGGCAGATATTGGTTCTTTTCTTTGTCCTATCAGCAATAGGTTTTGCAGGAGCTAATATTTTTTATGATTCATTTTTGGTGGATATCTCCAGTGATGATAGAATGGATAAGGTTTCTACCAGTGGATTTGCTTTTGGGTACATATCCAGTGTCATCCCGTTTGGTATCAGTCTTATATTAATATTCTTTGTAGGAATGGATAAGGCGATCGGTTATCAGATTGGATTTATCATTACAGCTCTTTGGTGGGGGCTTCTTACGGTACCCATGATCAGAGATGTGAAGCAGAGGCATTATATTGAGCCGGAACCCCAACCGATAATCAATAGTTTTAAGAGACTGGCCGATACCTTTAAGAATGTCAGGATGCACAAAAACGTATTCTTATTCCTTTTAGCATACTTTTTCTATATTGACGGAGTGGATACCATCATTAAGATGGTGGTTCCTTATGCTACATCGGTGTTAGGCACTGATTCACTGGATACCTTCACCTTACTTGGAATCCTGCTTGTAATACAGATTATTGCCTTCCCCTGTGCGATACTTTACGGTATTCTGGCGAAAAAGTTCTCAACAAGAAATATGATTATTGTTGGTATCATTACCTATATCATTTCCTGTATTGCTGCATTTTTTATCTCCTCGGTATGGCATATTTTCATTCTGGGTGCATTGATCGGGTCAGCGCAGGGTGGAATCCAGGCTCTCAGCAGATCGTATTTTGCGAAGATTGTTCCTA
>JAQZBA010000182.1 GCA_029239365.1 Herbinix sp.
TATGCCCTGGCATCCACAACATTTATGGCTCAAAATTATAATAGCAATGAATATATTACATTAGTTAGTATTTCTGACAAGCTTGGTATTTCGAAAATATATCTGGAACAAGTATTTTCTCTGTTGAAGCATGGTGGAATTGTGCATTCGATCAAAGGTTCCCAAGGAGGATATCAATTATCCAGAGCACCCAGGCAAATTACTGTATATGATGTTCTACATTCTGTTGAACTCAGTCTTTTCGAAAAAGCAGAAGAGACAATTGCAGGAACCTTACCCGAGATAGAAGCAGCGATCAATTTGGGGATCCATCATCCACTGGATCATGCCATAAAGTCAACACTACAGGGAACGAACCTATACGATCTGGTCTCAGAGGCAGAAAAAAACAAAGCAGATCAAGGCTTCATGTTTTTCATATAATAATACAGGGTATATATGCAGAAAATCGCCAACCACTTAATTGTGGTTGGCGATCGCTATTACACTTATATACTTATCATTAGATTGCGGACAATCTCTGTGCTTTTCATTAGTTCCTCCACCTCTGTATACTCCTCACAGGAATGGACACTGTTCATTGCATTCGAGATAACCAGACCCTGAATACCCTTTGTAGCAAAGATATTATGATCACTTCCTCCAAAGGTCTTAACAAATTCTGCAGTGAGACCTGCTTTCGTACATGCTCTTCGGTACCGCTCTGCTGTTGCTCCGTCTAGTTCGGTGCAATATGCCTTACAGTTGATTGTCCCCTCCCAGTGCAGTATAGCTCCCGCCAGATCAGCTTCCTTCTGAAATAATTCTCTGATCTCTTCCAGGTAACGTAATGCTTTCTCATGTTGAAAACTTCTAAGTTCTCCCTCCACCCTACAGTTTTCCGGAATGATATTGGTTGCAACTCCACCCGCTATGTTCCCAATATTAACTGTAGTATCTGCATCAACCCTACCTAACTGCATCTTACTGATTGCTCTTGCAGCGATGGCAATCGAATGGATTCCTTCCTCCGGTGCAAAGCCGGCATGCGCTGCGCGTCCCTGAAAGGCTGCTTTGAAGGAAAGAATGGAAGGGGCAGTATAAGCTGCGCGTCCGACCCTCCCACTCAGATCCAGTACATAGGCTTCTTTTGATTTTATTTTAGTATAATCAAACACACCGCTTCCCTTTGCATAGGGTTCTTCAGCAATGGGAAACAAAACCTCAATGCTACGGTGCGCAATACCTTCTTCACGCAAACTGCGAATTGCTTCCAAAATGCTAACAAGCCCGGCCACATCATCGGCGCCTAATACGGTGTCACCCGCACCGGTAATTCGTCCATCCGAATGAAGGATTGCCTTTTTCCCTAAGGCCGGAGCCACGGTATCCATATGGCTGGAGAAAAGGAGAGGCTCTTCGTTTAATTCCCCCGGCAAATAACCATACAGATTGCCGCAATTACCTCCGTATTGTTTTCCGGCATCATCTTCGCTTACCTCAAAACCGATGGCTTCTAATTTATTTCTCAATACATCAGCAATCTCTCGCTCCCCGAAGGAAGGGGAATCAATTTCAACCAAAGTAACAAATTCCGATAGGATCCGATCTCTATTAATCATCTTAGCGCCTCCTTTATTCTAGATAAAATATTCAATTGATTTCTCCGGTGTAATTCTCGTATTCGTGTTATATAACAACATTGCTTCTCTGCCCTGGACTTCTCCAAACGCATAAAAACCGTTGTTCTCTTCATTAATGATATCCATTTTGACCTTGCGGTTCATCTTTCTCGGATAACCCTCTATTCCGATAATTTTGACACCATCAATCGGTTCATCCCAATCATAAGGATCAAAAAGGCATAAGTATTCTCCATCAATATCTGTTAACAGCACATAATGCTTTGTCGCTTCCAACCAGACACAGATGATCACCGCACCACCTTGCTGCAGACATTCTGTAATCTTACTATTCTGATGGATCCAGACATTATCATCAATGATCAGTTCGGTATGGATAGGATAGTTCTTTGTCTTGCCATACTCATTAAACCAATTCGACAAGAACATCATTGCCATGCGTGAAGTTCCTCGTTTGCCGAATTCGCCGTTGTTATCATAGAGATCTAAGGTGTAAAGAGTAATTGTTTTTATAATTTCCGGAAGGATGTCTTCTCTTTCATATAAATATCGGATTGCATTAATCAGTGTTGTAGGTCCGCAATCAAATTCCGAGGTCTGATAATTCAATATATTCTTCATGCTGTAGCACCCCTTTCTGACCTAATAAGCTTTGTACATGTGAGTTCAAGAACAATTGCTAGGCATCATAGGTTAACATTTCATATATGTTTAGTATGATTTAATAATTGATTATGATACTACGAATACGCTTATTTGTCAATTGATGGCTACTACAATATTTCTTTGTCGGTTAAAGGAAGGGCCAATGCACCTGACAATTGTCCGTGCATTGGCCCTTCCTTCTTACTTTATGTATTATATTGAGTATGTTTCCGATAGCATGGCCACTCTAATTTTTCGAACCTATCATCTCAGAAGTAGCCGTCTTTTTGAACCAGTTTTTACCTTCTACAATTCTTGTGATCCACATAGCCATTGAAGAATCACCTGTAACATTTACTGCAGTTGCAGGCGCATCCGTAATTGTTCCAATCAGAACCATAATCGGGATTGACGCAGGTGGGAACGCAAAGGCCGAGATGATAAAGATCTCTCCTACATAGCCACCGGACGGTATTGCACCCATTACTGTAGACGCGATTACAGAGATTAGTATTGCCATTGCAATATTTCGAACCGAGAGAAATTGAATATCAAAAACAGAACACATAAATGCAATTTTTAAAATCTGTATTACGACCGCTCCATCCTTGTGAAGATTGGCACCCATTGGAATTACAATGTCTGCAATATCATCCGGAACCCCAATTTTTTTGGTTGCTACCAGATTAACCGGGATACATGCAGCGCTGGAACAGGTTCCTAAGGCTGTCATGGTTGGTGTGATTGCATTCTTCCAATAGCTTTTTACACCTTTATATCCAGCTCCCAGATAAGCGAAGAGCGTATTCGAAGCAATAAAGTAGAATAAGATTGCAACCAGATAGATAATAATCGCTCTTGATAGCGGACCTACTAATGCGCTGCCGTTTTGGCCCATTAAGATAGCAAAATAGCATCCTAAGCCGATCGGTGCAAGCTTCATCGCATAACCAATCAGCTTTAATATAACCTCAGTAAAGGCATCCATTAAATTAATGATGGGTTTTGCTTTTTCGCCAATGCTTACGACTGCCACCGCTGTAGCAATGGTAAATACCATTAAGGCCATCAGATTTTGTCTTGATAACAATAAGGGGAAGTCCTTCACAGTAAACATTCCAAGGATATTTGTACTGGAGGAGTATTCTTCCGTAACGGTATCTAACACAATTTTCGCTCCTTTGGCAGGATCAAAAATTCCGGTTACAACAATCATATAAATTGCAGCAATAACTCCTGATAAAACAAATAGTCCAAACATGATAGCCATCATTTTTCCGAGTTTTTTAAGGTTTTCCATCTTAGCTATGGAGGAAACAAGTGAGCAAAAAATTAGCGGTACGATTAAGCAGTATAGCAAGTTTAAGAACGTATCAGCAACCGGTTGTAACACAGTCGCTTCTTCCCCCCAGATAAATCCTATTACACTTCCGATAATCATGGAGAGTGTTAAGATGATGGATGATTTATAATTGTTCCAAATATTTTTCATAATTTTCACCATGCCCCTTCTCATAGCCTGCAAACTTTGTGCGGGAAAATCTTTCATTTTCTAGCTTTGCAGGCAGTAATTATTCTCTTGTAATTATTTCATCATTTGATCTTTTTAAGCTCAGTTGCAATATTAGTGACAGCTTTTTGAACAATTTCCGGTTGTGTTGCAAGGTTAATTCGAACGAAGCCTTTAAAATTCGCTCCAAACCACTCGCCGAAGTCTACCGCAATCCTACACCTATCCTGAATGAAAGCTTTGGTATCTTCCTTCTGAATATAGGCATTCAGATTCAGTAGAGCCAGGTATGTCCCTTCCATAGGAGAGATATATAATTCCGGAAATTCCTTTAAGCCATCAACTAAAGTTTTATAGTTTTGCTCTACTACCCCTAGCATGCTTTTTTTCCATTCCTCACCATACGTATAGGCAGCCTCACTAGCTGCAAGACCAAACACATTGTCTTCCAATTGAATATATCTTTTCTTGAAAGCATCATAGGTTGCTCTCAAAGCATCATCTTGGATAATAATGCTGGAGGTAAGGCAAGTTGCCAAATTGAAGGTTTTTGATGCCGATGTACATGTAATAACATTGGAAGAATACTTCCCTTGTGACACCACTGCACTCGGTATCTGATGATTTCCTATAGTCGTCAAATCCTGATGGATTTCATCAGAAATAACTAATACATTGTGTTTTTGACAGAGCTCCAGCATTCTATCCAGCTCTTCTTCCTTCCAGACTCTTCCTGCCGGATTATGGGGAGAACATAATATGTACATTTTAACATCGTTATCTACAATCGACTGTTCAAATCGTTCAAAATCAATTGTAAAGACACCTTTATCATAGTTCAAATCACAGGTAACCAGATTTCTATTGTTATCTTTTACACAATTATGGAATGGATAATAGACCGGAGTAAGAATCATGATGGAATCCTTCTCTTTAGTAAACATATTAACAAACCAATAGAGTGCTGCAACAATACCCGGAGTCACACGGATCCACTCTTTTTTTACATCATAATTAAAATGCTTCTTTTCCCATTGAATCACTGCATTATAATATGAATCTGAAACATAGGAATACCCAAAGACTCCGTGTTCTGCTCTTTTAACTATTGCCTCAATAATATGTTCTTCCGTTTTAAAGTCCATATCAGCTACCCACATAGAAATTAGATCCGGATCTCCAAATCTAACATCCAGTGCGTCCCACTTAAGACTTACCGTGTTTCTGCGATCTACCGCATATTTTTCACAAAACTCTTTTACGTCCATGATTATGCCCCTTTGAATTTTTAGTTTCACCCCTATACAATTCTAGTAATTATATGCCGGTTTTCCGCGGTTTCCGGCATTATTGTTGTGCTTTTTGTATACGCATTAAACTATAATACGATAATATACCGTATTTATGCACATGTCAAGCACATATTTCGTGTTTTTATTTAGGCGTTAAACAATAAATGATATTCTCTCAAATAAATAGAGGTATTTATTGCACATTACAAGGTTTTATGTAATAATTAGTTTAGCGGCTATTGTAAACCCATGACTTCTATAATGCCGTTGAGAAATGAAATATTACATTGTTGAATTCAAAGAAACATGATAGAATATGCATACCGGTCAAAGAGTTATCAATACAATGGCCGCTCAGGCTGAGAAAGGCGGTTACTGTAATGGACCAGGAAGAAAATTATGAGAAAATTGAAAGTTTATCCATAGATGAACAATTTCGTCATCTTAATATAAACCATAATAATATCTACCAGTTTGTAATGCTTTATTATAATTACATTCTTGCAAAGCACGACTATGGCACCGGCGATTTAGTCACTATGATAGAATCCCATACGATAACCTATATTGAAGAACACCCCAATACAACCGTAAGCGAACTATCCGCTTTTTGGGATAAATCCAAAGGTGCGATATCACAAACAGTTTCAAGGTTGGAAGAAAGAGGATTTATCAGTAAAAGTTACGCTACGGATAATGCGAAGTCGGTGCTTCTGAATGTAACAGAGAGTGGCAGAAAATTAAGTCAAGTTCATAAATTATACGATACCATAGACATAGCAAAAACCTTGGACGATCTTCTCCAGAAATGTAGTATCGACGAAATTAATTCTTTTTTCAAGGTGATAAAAGAATATATCGTATTATTAAAGAGGGATTTTAAGTAATTCCTATATCCCCATAATTGCCATATACATAAGGCCAGCAGTTACATTCTGCTGGCCTTGTTTGTTGTATCCTATGCAAAAGGAGCTGTGAAACAAATCAAATAATTTGTTTCACAGCTCCTTATAATTTAGCGCTCCTCGCGGAAATAATTGACCCCGCAGCCGGCTGGCTGGGACCCTTCCTTGGATTTTCTCATCGAAGTTACGATGAGCACAAGGGTTGTTATAAGGAACGGAAGCATGACATAAAAAGCATTCGGTATCACAATGATATCCTTCGGGACATAGAATTGCAGTACACTGAAGGCACCAAAGACTAGTGAACCAAAGATTGCCCTCACCGGATTCCAGCTTGCGAAGATAACAAGAGCTACGGAGATCCAGCCTTGGCCATTAACAACACTACTATTATTCCAGATACCGCCACCATTGATTAAGGAAAGGTAAGCGCCACCCAGTCCGCAGATACCTCCGCCAAGCAGTATGTGAATGTATTTGACCAGAGTTACATTAATACCGGTTGCATCCGCTGCCGCAGGATTCTCGCCTACTGCACGCATATTCAGACCTGCACGGGTCTTCACCATATAGATCGTGCATAGGATAGCGACGATAACGGATAGATAGACCAGTGGATTATGGGAGAATAGTAGCTTGCCGATAACCGGGATATCACCCAGGATAGGCAACGGCTTCTCAGCGATGGATGCCATAAATTCTTCCGAAAGCTTTGGCGAACCACCGGCTTTACCGATCATTGCTTCACCAAAGAACTTAGCAAACCCGATACCAAAGATCGTAAGGGTAAGACCTGCTACATTCTGATTCGCCATAAAGGTTACTGTGACAACCGCATAGATTAGAGCAGCCAACACACCGATACCAAAGGCAGCCAATAACGCAAGCGCCAGATTACCGGTATGATACCCGGTATAAAAGCCTAGGAAGGCTCCCATAAACATCATACCTTCCACACCAAGGTTAACATTACCTGTTTTCTCAGTCATAATCTCACCGGTGGTGCCAAATAGCAACGGAGTACCGGCTTTGATTGCTGCAAATAAGAAATTAAGAAACATTATGCTTTCCTCCCCTTTCTGATGATAAATTGATAACGGGTAAAGAAATCAAAAGCTAGAACAAAGAATAGGATAATACCCTGAAGGATTCCGGAGGCGGCGGATGATAAGCCATAAGCACTCTGCATTACGGAACAGCCCTTCTCCAGCATACTGAATAATACGGTAACAACTAGGATCACCACCGGGTTAAGCTTGGATAACCAGGCAACCGTAATTGCTGTAAAGCCAACTCCTCCGGCAACCCCCTCACCCAGTGTATAGGCTGCACCACTAACCTGAGTCATACCTGCGATACCGCAGATCGCACCACTGATGAACATGGTCCTCATCATAATCTTCTTTACATTCATACCGGCATAGCGGGCGGTATTGACGCTTTCCCCTACTACACTGATTTCATAACCATGCTTTGTAAACCTGATATAGATGTATACTACCACAACCAATACAAGACCGATCAGCCACCCGGCATGGACACCAAAGATCTGGTCCAGTCTGGCATTTTCAATAAAAGAAGCAATCTTCGGGAAGCCGGAAGATTCCGGATCATGCCAAGGTCCTTCCGTAAGAAATCGAATAGTATAGAGAGCGATATAATTCAGCATTAGGGTAAACAACGTCTCATTCGTGCCGAATTTCGTCTTAAAATAAGCCGGAATTAATCCCCATAAACCACCACCTATCATACCGGCTGCAAACATAAGAAGCAGCAGAATTCCATGAGGAAGATGGTCAAAGAATAAGGCAAAATAGCTGGCAAAGATGCCACCCAT
>JAQZBA010000183.1 GCA_029239365.1 Herbinix sp.
AGGTCCTGTATTTTAGGACCTTATGTACCACTACGTACTTCATCCAAGCGAGAGCGTGTTGCGAACGAATTATGTTCTGTATCACACAATCATAATTTTTAATTGTGCAAATTGACGAAATCAAATGATTACGTTGGCTTTTAACGCCCTAACCGCGCACATATATTCAGATGGCGCATTTGATCTAATTCAATGTTGCGAACCGTTTCTTTCCATAACTCATCAGATAGGCATACATGCCTGCATCTATGACTACCATAATTAAGATGTAGCAAAGATATGCAATCTGTATCTTAGGAATTAGGAACATAAGAGCGTATTGGATGATCACCACTCCCATACCGGAGAAGACCGTAATCATGGAAGCCGCGCTTTGTTTGACCACCATTGCCTCATTGCTCCAATTAAAGTTCGGCATATGCAGGTTGATCAACAAACCATAGATAGAGATAAATACCCCACAAACCACAACAAGCAGAACCATCAGCAGAATAAGTAATAGATCTGCTTTCAATGCGATTCCCAGCAGTACTGCATCGATTGTGGCAGGTAGTATGATTGTCAGATTGACCGCTATCTTGGCAAGATAGATTGTCTTCGGCTCAACCGGAAGAGACTTGAGTATCCAAAGGTTCTTACCCTCCAAGGAGATGGAAGCCATCGTTGTACAGCACATCATAACGCAGAAGGAGATTAACGTCGGTCCCACTAGAGCTATCATATTAGCCGGTAGCTCTGAACCAAAGACCGTCTGAGCGTCAACAAAGAACAACGCAATCGCCGCCAGGGTGAGCATAACGATACCAAAACCAGTATTCAAGACATATACCGTGGATGAAAAATACCGCTTCATTTCCTTACTATAAAGTGCCTTAATCGGTGATGCCGTCTTAAGATGTCTATGTTTATATTTCACCCCGGCTCTACCCGTCATCATTACTGTATTCATTTTCTTAAATACCATTTTAACAACTACCGTATAAAGGAAAAAGGCTAGTGTTGATATTCCGATAAATAATCCTAACGATACTAAGTCATAATCAACAACACCCATGGTATACAACTTGGCAAGTGGATAAAACGAGTAGATCTGGGCTGTTAAGTTTCTGCTCATATCCACTAGCTCCTCGCCATTGTCTTCCACTGTGAAGGACAGACCAACAAATAGTGCCAATAAACCCATGGTGAAAAAGATATTCAGCAAATTACTATAACGGAACTTCGATGCCAGATAGGCTATTATTGTGCCAATAAAGGATGCAATTACAATCGGTACCAGTGGTAGGAACAGCATGGCAATAAAACCAAGTACATAGAAATGAACTGATGGACTGGCTAAAATACCGTATGCCAACATCATTGGCACTATCAACATGGTAACAAAAAGCATATTCATAGCATATAGAATAAGCAGTCGACTTGCTACAATCCCACCGGTACTGATGGGTAATGACATAACCATATCATAATCTTTAAAACCGAAAATAGTCCCCTTTATCTTAAAAACTGTTGTCATCAGTAGAACGATACAGGTCACTGACATCATCATAGACGGCAAGATTTCAATGCTATCAAACATCAGCAAACCGTTTCCAATCATAAAACTATAGAAAAATGAGACTGCACTCATAAGGATAATAAAAAATCCAATTCCAAGGTATAATGCCTTCGGCTTCTTCTTTTTAAGATTTCCGATGGACAGCATATCGCCCAGTACAGCCCATAACTGAACACCAACTAAACGCATAACCTTCTTCGTCATAGTTCCCACACCTTCCTGAGAGCATTATTTTTCGTCGATCAGCTCCATGAATACCTCTTCGAGACTATTATTTCCTTTCACCTCTTCGGTCGTTCCACAGGAAATCAATCTGCCATTCTTAATAATGGCAACTTTATTACAGAGCTTCTCTGCTACCTCAAGTACATGCGTGGAGAAAAAGATTGCACTTCCCTCCTGGCATAACCCGGCCATGATGGTTTTCAAGGTATGGGCAGCTTTAGGATCCAATCCTACAAAGGGCTCATCAAGTACCAACAGCTTCGGTCTATGTATCAAAGCAGCTATGATCGCAAGCTTCTGCTTCATACCATGGGAATAAGAGGCTATTGTATCACCTAGGTTAGCTGTTAATTCAAATGCATCGCTATAGCGCTCAATCAGGGTCTCACGGTCAAATCGATTCACCTCATAGATATCTCCGATAAAGTTCAGATATCCTATTCCGGTCAGATGCTCATACAAATCCGGATTATCAGGAATGTATGCTGTGATCTTCTTGCAGGCTACCGGATCATTCTTAACAGAGATTCCATCAATCGTAATCTCACCCTCCTCAAAATCAAGCACTCCTACAATGGAACGAATGGTGGTGGTCTTACCGGCGCCGTTATGTCCGATAAATCCATAGATATCTCCTTTGTTTACCTCAAGGTTCAGCTGATCCACTGCTTTTTTATCACTTTTGTAACTCTTTGAATAATTCTTAATACTTAACATCATAACCCTCCCACTTTGATTATTTCGTTTTGTACCTAGTCTATTTTTGAATCAAAGGCTTCGTTTAATTCGGTCGTCCCTGTTAATACAAATCTTGCCATCTGAATGATCGGAATTCTGGTTCCATCTTTCTTCACCACTGCAATTTCCTTGATTTCATCATAAGGGAGAGTGATATCGGTATGGCAATTAAAGTAGGCCTTAGATGGTTCTGTTTTACGTAGGGCGGAGATTTCATTATCTCTGGCTACAATTTCCTTCCCATCCGGATTATAGACGGGGGTCTCCTCACTCATGTGATAGCAGGTATCACCAATTGCAAAATGAGGACCGGTCTTCTCAGCAATCAGGATCGGAAGACGGGATGCAATATTGAATTTCTTCCCCATCATATATGCTGTTGTATTGGTTCCGATGGCGAACTCACCTAAGGGCAGATATTCATGATTATATAATAAATTCTCTTTGATAAAGCTTCGATTCTTATCAACATCTCCAAAGTTAGTACAGGAGTAATCTGCAACCAGACCATCTTTGAAGGTTAATTCCAATTCATTATATTCTAAATCTCTGAGATAAATCTTCGGAACATGAAGAATTCCGTTCGTACCGGTAAGCACCGGTGAGGTAAATACCTCGCCAACCGGAATATTAACGTCAGCGACACAGTTCTCAAAAATTGTCTCTTTGGTGCTGTCCTTAATCTCATATAGCTTAACCTTAAGGTCGGTATGGTTCTTTCCTTCACCTTGGATATGAACATAATCTCCTTGATCCAGAGCATCAATGATATGCTGTTGAATCATTTGATAATGGTTACTCTCTAAGGTATTCACCTTTACAGTCTCAGCGAAAATCTCATTAAAATCTTCACCAATCTCAGGTACCGGATAAGAGATAATAGTAAATGAGATTTCATCCATCCTCAGGTATTCATTTTTGATAAAACTTTCCTCATTATTATATTCCACATAAAGCTTCTGCTGGCGCTTATCGAGCTTTACTGCTTCCTTCTTATCCTCCGGTGCAAACAACTCCTCACCAAAGACCTCAATGACAGCCGGACCTGCATATAGACTTGCCTTCTGCTTATACTGTTCAAAGGCCTGCTTCAGGCTCTCCAATTTTCTCTCCTTAAAAGCCTTGTCATAGAATAGCCCAATATCAAAGCGATGATCATAATCATATTGTTTATTCGGACTAGTAGCATGATATCCTATCTTAAGATGCTGCAGCTTATTCACTGAATTATTGGCAGCCCTGTAAATGGTAGGCGTGAGGCCCATCTTCTTAAAATTATGAATTGCACAGCGTACCATTCTCTCATAGCCAATCTGGAAACGGATATTAACATACCCTTTCTTACTTAAGTCAAGACGATTCGCAATAAAGCCTAAACGGTAGCCCTCCGTATAGGTATCTGCCATTGCCGTGATCTGTTCCTCCGGCAGTGAGTTCAAGAATTGTGCTGTCTTAAGCTCGTTGTCGGTAATATACTCTCCGTACTGATAGAGATAACGTAGATCTGTCAGATCTGCTTCCATGATAATATCCGTAGCATAGGACAGGTCTGCATCTACTAGATCTCGTACACGGTTTTCCACCAGTACTTCGCAGTAATCGCTCATAAAGTCGTAAACTGCGCGCTTCACATCCTTATAAGTGTATTCATCCTCTTCCTCGAAGTAGTTATATAGTTCAATCAGCAACTCCAGATAAATAGTCATTTCATAGAATCTACCCTCGTATGCATAGATTATTAAGCTACGAAGCTCTGTGGTTATAAAGGATAACAGCTTACCAAACTTCTCTCCGAATTTCTCGCAGGCATAGGAAGGATTCGCATAACTAAAATGATAGTTATCTCCAATGATGTCTTCGTATAACGCATGATTTAGTCCCTGCAACTCTGTCAATGCAAGATCTTTCAGACTCTCGCGGGAAGCCAGGTCTGCAACATTCTTAACCATAAGTACGAATGCTGCCATCTTTTGAAAATAAGTACGGAAGGGTTCCCTTACACTTTCCTCGTTCACCATCAATTCAATCCGCTCTATCGCTAAATCATAACGTTCCTTTATCGCTTCATTTTCTTCCTTAAATAGAATACTATATTTCATTTTAACTTCCCCCAATTCTTTATGATGGTTTTTCTTCAAAATTTTTCTCATCAATGAGTGTGTTTTCTGCACATTCTGCTAAATGCCGAGTATATAAATGACCAACAATAATATCGTCATCAATCCGTTCAAAATCGCTCCGATCATCGGGAAGCGATAAAAGATATCTTTTTTCTTAAAGGCTTTATACGAAAGCACAAAACCGAAGACAGATAATGCAAACAAGCCTATTCCTGCAACTCCGACCAAAAAGCCTCCCTGTCCACGGTCAAGTCCGGAAAGGATACTAACCGTAACCAAGCCCAACACGGACACGATCCCAATGATCATAGAGCATATGCCTAATTTTGTATGTCTTCGCCCTGAGAAATGAATCATTTCCCTGTTCCGTTTTAAACGCATCTTTACTTCCCCCTCTTCACTTTCGCATTACGAAGATAAATAGCATGGCAGATTGAGAAAATGATATAACCCACTAGACCGCCAAACGTATTTAATAAGATATCATCTACATCAAAGATTCCTACCTTAAGGAATAGCTGAATCACTTCCACCGTAAGACTGAATAGAATGCTTAAAAATAATATTTTGAAGAAGCTCCGATATCTCTTATGAATCATCGGCAGTAAAAATCCAAAGGGTGCAAAAGCTAAGACATTACCAAGAATATTAACAATAAAAGACTCAAGCCCTAACCGCTCCCGATACTTTACGAAACGCCCAATCTCCTTAAAGAATTCCAGGTTATACCGATATCCTTCCACCACATAACCTCTCCCATAATGCTCACTGAAAAACAAAAAATAAGACAACAAAACAATATATAAATAAAACAGAAGCCAGCCGGCTTGTTTCAATCGCTTTTTAGTATGTTCCTTCAATTCTTTTCTCCATATTCTATATTTTTCTAATTAGATTACACAATACTTCCATAAAATATACATTTTCCTAAGATCGTACCATTTTACACAGTTATTTAGCAACCAATACAGCAAGGTGTTATCGAGGCATTGCCATTTTCCAATATTATCAATCTTCTTTACAAGCAAGTACTATTATAAAACAAATACAAATCCTAGTAAAGCATAATATAGCCAGTGTTTTTGATGGATGTACCTTATCTTATAGTGGATTTCAGGAGAAGCATCTAGTAAAATAGAAACAGATGAATGATTCAGAAGTTTTGGTTATAATAATATAACGATAACAACTACATTGATGAAAGGATTTCCGGTAAAGCAAATGAAGACGTTTGAAGAGTTGTATTACGAGGTTTTGGTAAGAACGCTTAAGGAAAAGGATATGAGTTTTCTCCAAAAAATGGAGCTTTATGATACTCATCAGCTTGACTGTCTGCTCCATCCCGAGAAGCATCCGGTTATTTGGCATTCCGGCGATTGTAAGTGCAAGGACGGTGAACACCACTGTGAAGAAGTATGTCCCTTCCACGCTATCCACCCGGGAGAGTCAGGGGAGATCCTAGTTGATGAGGAGCAATGTGCCGGATGTTCCATCTGTATTCAGGAATGTCGTGCAAAAAAAATAACCAGTAGCAAGGATGTTATTCCCGCTCTTCAGGCGATACGCGCTCACAAGGGGTTGGTCTATGCTCTTGTAGCTCCGGCTTTTTTAGGGCAGTTCACTAGTGATGTTACTCCCGGAAAATTGCGTAGTGCCTTAAAGGAAGTAGGCTTTGACGGCATGATAGAGGTAGCCTTATTCGCAGATATCTTAACACTGAAGGAGGCTTTGGAATTCGATAGAAACATTAAGACAGAAAGTGACTATCAGCTTACCAGCTGCTGCTGCCCGATGTGGATTGCGATGATTCGTAAAATATATAAAGACCTGATGCCCCATGTTCCTCCGGCCGTATCTCCGATGATTGCCAGTGGCCGCGCGGTAAAAGTGATGCATCCGGACGCACTTACCATCTTTATCGGTCCCTGTCTTGCGAAGAAAGCGGAAGCGAGGGAAAAGGATATCGCCGATGCAGTAGATTTTGTTCTTACCTTCCAAGAGATACAGGATATCTTTGATGTAATGGAAATTGACCCGGCACAGATGGAAGAAAGCGATAAGGATCATTCCTCCCGTGCAGGCAGAATTTATGCTCATACCGGAGGTGTCAGCGAAGCTGTCGGTGCCACACTAAAGCGCCTTAATCCCAATCGCATGATTACAATCCATACTCAGCAGGCGGACGGTGTTCCCGCATGCAAGGCTATGATGAATGAACTTCTGTCAGGTAATACAACTGCTAACTTCTTCGAAGGAATGGGCTGCGTCGGTGGCTGTGTCGGTGGTCCCAGAGTACTCATACCCCATGAAATCGGTAGAGAGCATGTAGAGGAATACGGTAATTCAGCCTCCTACCCCACCCCCATTGACAATCCCTATGTAATCGAACTGCTTCACCGGCTTGGTCTAGATACGATTGACAGCTTACTGGAACAGAGCGATATCTTCACCCGCACCTTTGAATTATCATAAATAGTTCGGGTGTCGTTGACTTAGTATACTGTCATAAATATTGGTGCATACACATTCATCTGGACTTGCCTTACCCTCATGCGGAATAGAACATCCGCAATCGGTCGGTCTGCGCCATCTGAATATATATGCACCAATATTTTTAGTATTATATATAGTTCGACTTATGACATCCGAACCATTATTTTTTCTATCCAATTAATTTATCATTTTCAAGGATATGATGAATGAGCCAGTCATTTAAGAAGTCCAGAAGCTTCAAGATGACATCCTTTTGCTGTTCATCTATCTCCGCCAGGTTGTAGCTAGTTATCTTCTCAATGAATTCCTCATGCTCTGCTTTATGAGAGATAAGCTTCTTATAGCGGATACTCATCATATACTCTTCCTCGTGCTCAAAATGTGTTGTAGCATAATCGGTCAGTTCATTCAGGATTTCTACGATATAGTCATATTTATCCGGAATAAAGTCATCCATTAATGTCTCATATGCCTTATCTGCTATCTCGAATAGCTTCTGATGCTCCTCGTCAATGCTGCTAATTCCCGTTCTAAACTCATCCTTAAATACGTACATAATTAGCGAATCCTCCTTTGTATTAATAATCGTACAGATACCTTCTCCTTGATACTAAAAGT
>JAQZBA010000184.1 GCA_029239365.1 Herbinix sp.
CCTTTAATCTTTTCAGCTTCATTGTAAATGCATGGACCATAATGATGGCAGATTTTTTTGTAAGGGGACTTCCTATGAATGGGTTTTTGAATTCTCTGCTCGCCGCTTTCATCATATCATTGTTACAGCATCTATTTATCGATGTGATAAAGGTATCAGAATAATATGCTTATGATGAAGATAGAACTGAAGCGCTTCCTAGGTGGTATGAACAGGAAGCGCTTCTATGATTCCTAAACAACTTTTTAACTTGTATATTTTTACAGCATGCAATATACTATTTACTAGTGAAGATTAATACATTTACTATTGGTTGATCTTAGAACGAAACAAGTACTATCATAGGAGGTTAGATATATGCAAATAGAACAATTACAAAAGGACATGGTTACAGCAATGAAGGCACACGACAAAGTTCGTAAGGAGGCTATTTCTTCTTTGATCTCTGCTGTTAAAAAAATAGCCATAGATGAAGGTTGTCGTGATAATATTCAGGAGGACTTGGTTGACCGAGCTATCTTAAAGGAATTGAAACTGGTTAAGGAGCAATTAGAAACCTGTCCTGCAGAACGTTCAGAATTAAAGGCAGGTTATCAAGTTACCTATGATATTATTCAGGAATATGCTCCCACCATGATGTCGGTAGAAGAGATTACTACCTTCATTAGTGAAAAATATGCTGATTTAGTAGCTACCAAGAATAAAGGTATGATTATGAAAGGTGTTATGGCTGATCTGAAGGGAAAAGCTGATGGAAAATTAATTAATGAAGTAGTCGGTAAACTCTGCTAATCATAATTTGATATTTAATCCATCCTAACATTGAATACCCAATAAAAGAGTTTTCATAGCATGAGTAACATAGAAGAAGGAAGAGTTGGTGTACCAACTCTTCCTTCTTCTATGCAGGCATATTTTAGTAACCATAATTGTATTGTCTATTCAGTGTTTCTATTCTGCGTTAGTTATTCAGTTTGCTCTGAAATCATTGTTATCATCTTATGAACTAAAGGCTTTATTCTAGGTTCAATCTTATCCCAGTCTTGTATTATGTCAGGATAAACTGCATCTTCCCTTGTCCTTATGCAGGATGAATCGCTTAATCCAAAGCAAGCGCCGTTAGGATACTCTTCATTTAATCCGATTGGCAGAAAGGAGAAGGATCGTAATGTGTCGGCAACCCTGGTGACCAGCTGATCATGATAATATCGTAAGTTCTCCGTAGTTTCTACCATTCCACCGTGTCCTATAATAGCAACCGGTATATTATTCCATGCTGCCTTGAACTCAGGATCTTTAATCCAGCCGGCATATATTATTTCATTTAACTTCTCAAATATCATAATAAACTTAGCCGGGATCGTTGAATAATGTGGAACTATGAAGAAGATACCATCCACTCCTTCGATTTTATTTAACAGTCGATTAAAAGCCTCATCATAGATGCACCTACTACTATTGCTGCAAGCTCCACATAACAGACAAGCTTTCATGTCATATTCCAATAGGGGGAGTACCTCTACTGATATGTTCTCATTATTCTGTTGCACTATATTCTTAATCAGATGCCCAACCCTGGTGGAAGTACTATTCTCTCCCATCATCTTAGTATTCGATGTTGAAATACATAACAGCTTCATTCTTCATCCCCCATTATTAGTGAATGCTGCAAAACAAGTAATCTCAAACACTGTAGAAGTATCCTACAAAATATTTGAACACTAATGTTATGCAGCATCCCCCACCAATTCGTTGTATTGGCATATTATCCTATTATTTTATAACGATATTAAAGATTCTGCCGGGCACGTAGATTACTTTAACCACAGTCTTACCTTCTAATGCAGCCTTAATCACGGGTATCTCCATCGCCTTTGGTTGAACCTCTTCCTGCTTCTCTTCTAAGGCAATGCTTAAGTTCGCCTTAACCTTACCGTTGATCTGAACAGCAATCTCTACGGTATTCTCGATGGTCTTCTGCTCATCATACAACGGCCAGGATTGCTGATACACTCTTCCCTGCTCACCAAGCATCTGCCATAACTCTTCCGTTAAGTGAGGAGCTACCGGATTAAGCAGAAGGATTAAAGTTTTCAATTCGCCCATTGTTATTGAACCCTGCTTATAGAATTCATTAACTAAGGACATCATAGCAGCGATTGCAGTATTGAATTTCATACTCTCATAATCAAGACTTACTTTCTTCATAGTCTGATGCATCTTAGTCTCAAGATTAGCTGAATAGCCCTCCTCCTGAGTAACCATCTCCTTCAACTTCCACACACGATCAATAAATCGGCGACATCCCTTAACACCTTCATTGGACCATGCAGCACTTAAGTCAAAGGCTCCAATGAACATCTCATAGGTACGCAGGGTATCTGCGCCGAATTCATTCACGATTACATCCGGATTCACAACATTACCTCTGGACTTAGACATCTTCTCGCCATTCTCACCAAGAATCATGCCGTGGGAGGTTCTCTTAGCATAAGGCTCCGGAGAGCTTACAAAACCCTGATCATAGAGGAATTTATGCCAAAAACGGGAATAGAGCAGATGAAGTGTCGTATGCTCCATACCACCATTATACCAATCAACCGGCAGCCAGTAATCCAATTCTTCCTTGCTTGCAAAGGCGTCCTTATTGTGTGGATCGATATATCTTAAGAAATACCAGGAGGAACCAGCCCATTGAGGCATAGTGTCTGTCTCTCTATGTGCCTTGCCACCACAGCAGGGACAGGTAGTCTCAACCCATTCCGTCATAGGAGCCAAGGGTGATTCACCATTATCGGTGGGCTCATAGCTCTCTACCTCCGGTAACATCAACGGAAGTTCACTCTCCGGAATCGGAACATATCCGCATTGATCACAATGAACTAAGGGAATCGGCTCACCCCAATATCTCTGACGGGAGAATACCCAGTCTCTTAATTTGAAGTTTACCTTCTTTGCTCCAATACCCTTATCTACTAACCATTCTAATATTTTCTTCTTTGCATCTGCAACCTCAAGATCATTTAAGAAATCGGAATTAACCATTTTCCCGGTACCGGTATTGGTATATGCCGCTTCCTTTACATCTCCTCCGGCTACGACTTCAATGATCGGAAGACCAAATTTCATAGCAAAATCCCAATCACGCTCGTCATGTCCGGGTACCGCCATAATTGCTCCGGTTCCATAGGTCATCAGTACATAATCAGAGATCCAAATTGGTATCTCCTTCCCGGTCACAGGATTAATTGCCATTAGTCCATCAATTTGAACACCTGTCTTCTCTTTCACAAGCTCCGTTCTCTCGAAGTCAGACTTCTTAGACGCTTGCTCTCGGTAGCTGATCAGCTCCTCATAATTCTCAAGTTCAGACCTATATCTATCAATCATCGGATGTTCCGGTGAGATAACCATATAGGTTGCACCAAATAAGGTATCCGGTCTGGTCGTAAATATTCTGAGATTCTCATCCTTATCTGCAATCTTAAAGTCAACCTCTGCTCCAATGCTTCTTCCGATCCAGTTGATTTGTGATACTTTAATCTTATCGATATAGTTAACCTGATCAAGATCATCTATCAGCTTATCTGCATATTCTGTGATTTTTAACATCCATTGGCTCTTAACCTTACGAACCACCTGACTACCACAGCGTTCACATACACCGCCTACTACCTCTTCATTGGCAAGTCCAACCTTACAGGAGGTACACCAGTTGATCGGCATCTCTGACTTATAAGCAAGCCCCTTCTTGAATAACTGAAGGAAGATCCACTGTGTCCATTTATAATAATCCGGATTGGTTGTGTTAATCTCTCTATCCCAATCAAATGAATAACCAAGGGATTTAAGCTGTTCGGTAAAACGCTCCACATTATTCTTAGTAACAATCTTCGGATGAATATGATTCTTAATTGCATAATTCTCGGTAGGAAGTCCGAAGGCATCCCAGCCCATAGGATATAATACATTATATCCTTCTAATCTTCTCTTCCTTGCGATGATATCCAAAGCCGTATAAGGTCTGGGATGACCCACATGTAAGCCCTGTCCTGAAGGATAAGGGAACTCTACAAGTGCATAGAACTTGGGCTTTGACTTATCGTTTCCCACCCTAAATGCCTGCTCTTTATCCCATATCTCCTGCCATTTCTTCTCTACTTCACTTGGTGAATAATACTCACTCATTCTTAATTACCTCCTCAAATATTTGCCTATTTCCGCATCAGTTTTTATAACAAAAAAACCTCCTCATCTCATAATCTAGAGACGAAGAGGTTCAACCTTCATTGAACTACTATCCGCGGTACCACTCTAGTCCATTGACCACAATACGATAAGTCAATGTCCTCAATTATCTGTAACGGGATTACCCGCTCTGCTTACTTAGGTTCAGCCAGAGAGCTCCAAGGCGAGTTCAAAGTTCTTATCTGCCACTTTCCACCACCAGTGACTCTCTGTAAGACAGAATTCTTTTACTGCTCCTTATCATAACCATAATTAGATATGAAATTAATATTAAGTTAATTCTATCATTTTTGTTCTTCTTGTCAAGTAAAAAGTGAGAAACAAATGGTACTTATCTATTCACTACCCTCCGATGGTCACTCTGTTCTTACCGCTGTTCTTACTAAGATACATTATTTCGTCCGCTTTTTTTATAACATCATTAAGGGTCATATACACATCATGTTTGATGTAAACTCCAATACTTACTGTAATTGAAATCGCATCATTATCATTGGTTATCATTGTTTGCTCAATCTCTTTTCGAATACCTTCTATTCGCTGATATACCTTCTCCCGATCGGTAAAGTTCTGGAAAAACATAATAATCTCATCTCCACCATACCTTGCAACAATATCATTGGGGCGTGTTGCTTTCAGAATTAGCTTGGAAATCGTCTTTAGAACCTCATCGCCCATTGGATGACCATAGGAATCATTAATTCTTTTAAAATTATCGATATCCAATATTACGATGCAATAGTTCTGTTCAGTAAGATTTGAAACCATATTTAAGGTCTCAAAGAAATAGCGCTTGTTAAAGATATCTGTTAAGCCATCGTGGAAAGCACTGTCTCTGATTTGTTTATATAAGAAGTTATTCTCAATTGCTACACCAATATGGTTACCAATCAAGGATAAGAATATAGCATGATCTCTCGTAAAATAGTTCTTCTCTGTATGTTGTATTAAAATAAACCCTATCAGGCGGTTCTCCACGATAACCGGAACACCCAGACAGGAATGTATTCCCTCCTGAATATGATCGGTACCATACATTGGAACATCATTACTGATGAAAAATTCGTCCTGATCGTGTTCTAGAATTAGGTTTTTCTCAACAGCGGCTCGTTCCTCGGAGATATTCTGTGAGACAGCCTCATAAATATCATGATTCATTCGGATATAGATAGTAGAGTGCTCAGCACCAAAGACACCAACCAACAGATCATTGATTAAGGTAAATAAATTAGGATCCTTAATGTACTGATTTATATATTTACTTATCTCAAGAAGGTTTGTAAAAATATCAAGCTTTTTTTCAAGCATCGTAACCTTCTGAGATAAGTTATAGATTGTTTCTTCAGTAAATTCTTGATATTTTTCAAATTGACTGGCATCCATATGGCTTCTCTCCTTGTACATTTTATAACATAAACCATGGATCATAATAATAAATAGTAAATATGACCTATAGTAATTTTATTGTATCACGAATAATCTCTGGTTTCCAGTATTTTCTTCAAGAGCATAATATTTTTCGACATTATTGTATATTAAAAAGCATGCTTAATCATGAGCATGCTTTTTCTTTTACCTATTCAATTACTTCCTGACTTATTGTTATCGTATCCGAGCTTCTAATATTATATGCAGTTGAAGAAATAATTACAATTGCTGCACCTACGATAGCAATTGGAGTTACCACCTCACCATAAAAGAGTGCCACCCAGATTGGATTTAGGATTGGTTCAATGGTAGAAGTTAATGACGCACTGACCGGTGTAACCGTCTCTAACCCTTTTGCAAGCAGAACATAACCAAAGCCCATCTGAACAATGCCAAGAATGACAATTAAAATAAAATTCCTAGGAGCAGAATCCGTCTCCCTAAAATAAGAAGGGATAAATATGATAAAGCTGACGAATTGAGATATTAGAATGGAGGATTCAAGGTTTGCGTCCTTCACCTTCTTCATAAGAAATACCATGGCATATAATATTCCTGATAGGATAGCAATTATATTACCGATCTGCCCACCTAAGGAAAGTTGATCAAAGAAAAAGCATAGGATACCACCAAATACGAAAATGCAGGCAAGGATTGCTTTACGGTCAGGCTTGTGCTTCCAGAATATCCATAAGAACAGTATCAAAAAGATCGGTTCTGTAAACTGAAGTACAATTGCATTGGCAGCAGAGGTTAGCTTCGTCGCAATCACAAAGGTCAGATTCATGAGTAGATTACAGATTGCTCCAAGTATGACTACACGATTTATGACTAATTTATGGCCAATCTTCTTCAGATAGATTGCCATAATCAAGAAAGCAAGTAAATTGCGGACTCCATTTATCGTAAGTGAGGACCAGGATATCATTTTAATCAATACACCTGCCAAACTAAAACAAACTGCAGAAAAGAATACATAGCTTGTTCCGATATTGACTTTTCTCATCGCGTTCATAGCATATTCCTCTCCACCACTTACTGTTCCATCATTCTATCATATAATAGTAGAAATGTGGAGCCCCTAATTCGTACTTTATTACTCTTATACTAATATCAATTAACAATGAGATCATTTACTAACAATTAATATCATTTTTTAACAATCTCCTGTAATTCACCGAAGCGATACCCCATCGCTTCCCACTTTGTTAAAAGCTCATCGAGAATCTCAGAGTTTGTCTTGGAGGTGCTGTGCAACAGAACGATAGCCCCTGGATGAATTCTTCCCAGCAGTTTTTTAAATGCTTGTTCCTTCGTAGGCTGCTTATCGTTGTACCAATCGACATAGGCAAGGCTCCAGAAGAAGGTAGTATATCCCAGTTCCTGTGCCATCTTCAGATTATTTACGCTATATATTCCCTGGGGCGGACGATAATATTTTATCATCTGTTGTCCGGTCACTGTCTCATATGCCTTCTCTAATCTCTCAAGTTCATCTCTGAAAGCATCCCTAGACGATATATTAGACATATTCGGATGGGAATAGGTATGATTTGCTACCTGATGTCCATCTTCCAGCATTCTCTTGACCAGCTCCGGTTGTGTTGAGATGTAATTACCCACTAGAAAAAAGGTTACTTTAACCTTATGCTTCTTCAATGCATCCAAGATTGCCGGAGTATATCCATTCTCATAACCGGCATCAAAGGTTAAATATATCACCTTATCGTTGGTATCCCCGATATAATAAGCATTATGTTTCCCCAACTCATCTATAGTCGCATTACCGGTGGGTGGCGTTCCTTCTGCTCCAAAACCAAGTCCCCAATTGTCAACCGCCCCTTCCTTCATAGTTTCAACTGCATAAGCATTCTCCATTAATGCTATTCCACCACCGAGGGCATACAAAAGTACGAATGCAAGAGCAATCATAACCAGCTTCTTCTTTTTCAATAACAGCATGATAATACCCCATCAAAGAT
>JAQZBA010000185.1 GCA_029239365.1 Herbinix sp.
TGCCGTACTGATATACTCATGCGAAGTATTCCATTCATCGGGATTCTTCAGTGCTCTTCTAAAATAACCTTTGGTACCATGAAAATCCCCGGGTTCTGCAACCTTAAAATTATCTTCCTGAGTAATTCCCACCTCAGGATTTATAATGGTATGACTGAGCTGATATCCCCGCTCATCTATCACATAGATGCATTCATAATTGACCTTTCCCTTAAGAAAGCTCTCAAGAGCTGCATCTATGGTGACTGTCTCTGACGTTCTACATAGCTCCTCGATTAATGTTATATGCATACTATCTTGTTGTGAATTCAGCTCCTGTGAGCTGATATTATCAGACGCCTTCTTCTCCAGTTTAAACCGAGTCATTAATTGATGCAAATGATCTGAAAGCCGAGATAACTCGGAAGCAAATGTACTGTTTTCCTGGGCATATGCTGCATTACTCTGGACCATGCCTGAGATATCTGTTATTATCTGTGAGGTATTCTTAAGCTCTCTCGCCTGAACATCGGAAGCATCCGCTATATTGGTACATAGCTTCGTCACCTCGTCAATCGAGTTGTGGATGACAGAAAGACTGTCCGCTGTCTTTTCCGCGATTTCACCGGTAATCTCCGCTGTTGATATACTGTTACTGATCAGCAGGGTGGTTTGTTTTACCGCTTCTGCACTTTTATTAGCCAATAGTCCGATTTCACTTGCTACAACAGAAAAGCCAGCTCCAGCCTCACCCGCTCTGGCCGCTTCTATGGAAGCATTCAGTGCAAGAAGCTTCGTCTGGGATGCCAAGCCATTAATAATGTCAATGATTCGGGATATATCATGAGAGGAAGACTTCACCTTCTTGATTGATATCATCATCTGATCCATGCAGTCCTTACCATGCCCGGCTTCCTGTTGAACTTCAAGTATTCTCTTTGAGGCCAATTTTGCATTCGAAGCATTAGCTCCTGTTTGATCGGTTATCTGATAGATTGTGTCCTGTTCGGTTGAATTACCTGCTATCTGAGAAGCCCCCGCATCCACCTGACTGCTTAATTTATCCATCTGAACAGACAGTTGGTTAATCTCTTCAAAGGAGCTTCGAAGCGAATGTTTAATTTTATGCAATGCATTCTTGATAGGAAGAAAATCACCTTGATACTGTATCTCTTTAGAAAAGCTTACCGTCATGTTACCTGCTGATAAATGTGATAAGATATGAGTGATTTCACCTATATACTCATGAAACGTATTACTGATCTGATTCGTATCCTCTGCCAACTCTTTCAGCAATATATAGTCCTTAACCTCAACGGAAATATCCAAATTACCCTTCACCAGCTGATGTGTATTATTCATAATTCCTGCCGCTTCCAACATTATAGTATCAGTTTTCTTTTGTTTGCTCCACATTGTAATCTCCTCCAGTTCCTTGGTTTGTTTTTTGAAATACAAAAGCAGCGAGGACAATGCCTCGCTGCTTTTGTATTACTATATATTACAAGTTCATTATTGTCAATATATTATCCATAATTTGAAAATCCTATCACAAATCAAGACCTATTCAAATACTATATACCCATCAGATTCATTATTATCCTTCCTCCAACATTTAATAAAAATGTATAAAAAGCTTAATATAACTAATACTAGACATGAAAACACCGCATTGTTAAGACTGTTGCTTAGTCAATTAGGAGGATTTATGGATGATAAAGATGAAACAAAGTTTTTTACTGGCCTTATCAACGGATTATTGCTTAGTATTCCTTTATGGCTAGGTATCCTAGCACTTGTTAAATGGATTTTTTAACAATTCTTATTCCTCGTATAATTCGATTGGTAAACCATCAGGATCAGGAAAAAAGGTAAATCTTCTTCCTGTAATCTCATCAATTCTTATCTGCTCTACCGTGATTTCCTGCTCCTGCAATTCCTCCACTGCCTTCTCTATATCTTCCACCAAGAAAGCAAGATGCCTCAGACCTGCCGCCTCGGGATACGACGGGCGCTTCGGTGGACTCGCAAAGGAGAAAAGTTCAATTTGACAGTCTTGCCCAATCATCAGATCCAATTTATAAGAATCTCTGGCTACCCGATATGTTTCTTTAATTATTGTTAACCCCAATATATTTACATAGAAGTACTTTGATTTCTCATAATCAGAGCATATGATTGCTATATGATGCACTTTGCTTAATTTCATAAATCTCCTCTTTCATATGTAGGATATCAATTAGAAGAACCATCTTACTTCACCTAGATTCTTTAGTTCTTTGATCTCTCATATTGTTTAGGCCACACGATATCATCTTTTAATTCTTTCGCCGCATGAAGAGGCCAATAGGGATCACGTAACAGTTCTCTTCCAATAAAGACAAGGTCAGCCCGATCATTATGAAGAATTTCTTCCGCCAGCTGCGGTGAGCTGATGAGTCCACCGGTTATTACCGGTAGTGAGGTCGTTTCTCTGATTATCTCTGCGAATTTCACCTGATAACCGGGATATGCTTTCGGGTTTACATTGACAACTCCTCCGGAGCTTACATTAACCAGATCAATTCCATCCGCCTTAATCAAGGAAAGCATTGTCGCCAGATCCTGGGCATGATTACCATCTTCGGCATAATCCTCTGCCGATACCCTGACGATGATTGGTTTGTTCTGAGGCCACACCGATGATATCTCCTGAAGGATCTCCTTAAGAAATCGTACCCGATTTTCAATTGTACCTCCGTATTCATCAGTTCTATGATTGGTTAATGGTGACAGATACTCACTGATCAGGTATCCATGAGCAGCATGAAGCTCGATTACATCAAAACCTGCCATATCCGCCCTCTTCGCAGCATCACGGAAGGCCTTCACTACAGTCTTAATATCTTGAATCGTCATTTTCTTTGGTGTCCTATAAGCATCACTAAATGCAATCTGACTGGGAGCTATGGAATCCTCTGAAAGTACATCAGATTTTCTTCCGGCATGAGCTAATTGAATTCCTATCTTTGCACCATTCTGCTTACAGGCTGATACAATCTTCTTCAACATATCAATGTGATCATCCCTCCATATTCCAAGATCTTGATCCGTGATACGTCCTCTACTTTCTACTCCGGTTGCTTCTACTAGGATAAGTCCCACTCCACCGACCGCACGGGATGCATAATGAATAAGGTGCCAATCCTGAGCGGTTCCGTCCTTAGCACAGAACATGCACATCGGAGCCATCACAATTCTATTTTTTAACGTTAAATCTTTACATTGATAATCAGACCATAATTTAGACATAGGAAGCATCATCCTTTCGATAATTTATATATTTTGATTAGGTTTGATTTGATAATCCTTTCCGATAACAGAATAGCGAAGGAAAGAACAATAAATAAGATACTAATTCCCAATAAGGTCCGAAGGCATCTGGTCATGTACTCTATTGCAAAATGATTAAAGGATGCTGGCATCACCTGTATCCCCGCAGAGAGTCCGTGTGATAAAGTGAGAATAGGTAGGATTGCAAGCATAAGACCTGCAGCCATAGTGCCATTATATACATAGTAAAGGAAACGATGAAACCATGGATTCAACTTATACAATAGAATCAGTAACAACAGGATAATACTAACACAAATTATCACACCCAGGAAATGGATTATCTGATATTCTTGTATTAGTTGTATCCAGTATTCCAACAACGGCAGTTTGATCGCCTCGGCATATTCCTTAGAGATGGTTTCAATATACTCATCAATATCCGCACTTTGTTGTTGATCCGGTACAATCTCCTCCCCTGCAAGGTAGATACCAATATTATGTCTTAGTCTATTCTGAAATTCTTCTAATTCCGGCTGGTACGCTTCTCCCAACACTGCAGCCTCCATATAAGAATCTACATCCTGACGAACCTCATCTTCCGAAAAAACTCCCTTGACCACCTCCAATGGTAATCCAGTAGGTAATGTGAGCATATTGGAGTCACTTTCAATCTCCAGACTTACATTATGGTAATAGTCAGAGGAAAGGAGAATGTCTTGGACGGCTTTTTCATTGAAACTACTGTAGCTAAGCGTTATTAATCCTGCTAATCCGACAAAGACAATACTCAACAAGAAGGACAAGAGTATACTAAGTAGTTTTCTGAAGCGTATCAATCGTTTTTTTGTACCATTTACTAAAGATTTATATTCTGCACGCTGTATCTTCATAACAGATGTCCTTCCTACACATATTCTCTTCATATTTAATACTCCACTCTAGGTCCAGATCGCTTATTCGCATATACAAACAGCCTCTTATCCTTGTTACCAACATATGAATGAAAGGGATAACATGTATACAGAATTAATTTCTCTTCTCGAAGTGATAACATATCATCTAGCTTTCTCTCCGCTTCCTCAGCACTGATAATCTCCACCTGATCAACGCAATATTCATATTCACCGTAATTTGTGCTGCAGGCTATGACATCTCCGATTTGCACCAATTCCAAGGGTTTGAAAAAGGTTGTGTTATGGGCTGACATTAAGATACTTCGTTCAAACCCCGGCAAAAAGCTACCCATAAATTGTCCAACACCGGCATTCAGAATCTCCATCGTATCACCCCAATAAACAGGCACCTCTAAATTGATCCGATCGCAGGACAACATTGCATAATGAGTACCCATCTCGGGTATTTGGATTTCTATGATATCAATTGCAACTTCAGCACTTACAGCATCTGCCCGATTCTCCTGTTGATAAACAGTGCCAATACCGAAGGTACTCTTCTCTTCCTGAACCGTCAACTCATTCTTCTTTGATTCAGGATTGTATATCGTCTTTAATTCCGGATGGTAATCCGTTACTTCATCCGATAAAACCATTTCCAAGGTTGCTCCCCACAGCCGTATGCCAGGCGCAGCCGTATAATATATAAAACTATATCCAACCAGCACAAAAAGTAATGGCATATATACATATGCCATAATACGAATCAACTTATTTTTCATGGTTCATTCCAATTCCTTTGTTATTCATTTGCCACCGTTGCAGCTCCTGTTTCTCTTTCCCTGTTATCATAATCACTACCACCGAGGCTGCACAGCAGATTATCAAAAGCCACAAGAAAAGCAATCCCATTTCTAACCTTGGGATACTATGAGCACCCGTCTGATTGATACCATTACTGGCAACAAATACAGTATCTCCCTCCGGGTTTCTAATATTTACACTACGATCCGATATGTCGATTGAAACTTCATAATCAATTTCTTTCGCAGCCTCATCAATCAGGGTTAATAATTGAAAGGCCGCCTCTGACCCTTGGAGATTAGTGATATCCACAAGACTCATCCCTGAAATCACCGCTAAGACCTCATCAATTTTCTTAATAATTGCTCCCGCCTGCTCCACTGTAATGTCAATTTCATTCTTTATCAGTTCATTTTCTGCCTGGTTTAAATAAGATACAGATAGATATGACATCTCTCCGTCAATCTCTACCCCGGCTTCTAATTTGTTCAAAATCATTTGTTCTGCCTCTGATAAGCCCGTTGCTGCCATTGCATAGTCCAAACTGTTTAAGGACCAAAATGTCGTTAGGATTAAAACAAACAAGTAGTTCTTCTTCATCCACTCTGCCTCCGTTTCGTCTGCTGATTTATATCTGGGTGCCGATTACTCTATTGTTAAATTTTAACCCTTTTGACATTTTTTTATTCATCGAAACTTGTTATTTGAATCATCAACTATTTCTACTGATTCTAGCCCGAGAATTGATTATCGGATTATACTTCTTATTCTTCCGAATAGTATTTCTTGCTGTATTTCTCGTACTTATTCATATAATACGGATAATGCCGTTGTTCAAAATCAACCTTGTTAAGTACTGCTCCAAGAATTTTGCAATTACTTTTTTCCAACTGTCCTTTTACGTTCTGTGCAAACTTGTAGCTGATTGCATTCGCTTCGATAATAAATACTATGCCATCGCAGCTTTCTGCTACGATTACACTATCGATTACACTTCCCAAAGGAGGAGTATCGATAATAATATAATCATATTCTTCTCTCAGATTATTAATCATCCCGGTAAAGGTGTTACTACCTAGCAATTCTGCAGGGTTTGGAGGAACAGGACCTGTAAAAATGATGTCTAGATTAGGAATGTTACTTTCATACAATATCTCATCCAAGCTATTAAGTCCGGACAGATAATGAGAAAGACCAACAACTGCATGGTCAGGCATATATCTACCGATTAAGATGGATCTTCGTAAGTCTGCATCTATAAATAGAACCTTCTTATCAATCTCTGACAGAGATACAGCGACATTGAAAGAAATATTAGACTTACCCTCACTTGGGATACTACTGGTAAAGCCAATAATTTTGATATCCTTTCCACAAAAAATCAGGTTCGTCCTCAATTGTTTAAAGGCTTCATTACTGCGAAAATCAGGTTTTTCATTCCGCTCTAAATTAATCTGCAACATCTGTTTTCTCCTTAACTATCGATTGTAGTCAACAATTAATCAATTCAACCGGTTATTTGCCAGCATTATCATTGGATTATCCCAGAGCAATCTTTGTGCCAAGTTGTCCCCATATTTCTTACGAATACATTGTACTGCATTCTTCATCTTCACAACTCTATGTATCGATCCATGAGCATCTGTCCCAAGAAAATGGACCAGGCCCTTCTTCAGTAGTCTGTGGCAAAAACTTGTCTTAGGGTTTAATCTCATCCCAAGGATTCCTGACATGTTAATCTGAATGTAAGTTCCTAGCTTAACAAGTTCCTCCACTAAGTTAGGTGACTTCACTAGACAGTGATATCTTTCCGCATGAGCTAAAATCGGGATATATCCGGCCATAAGACAATGGTATAACCCTACTCTTATCTGGTTAAAGGTATCATAGGCTTTAAATTCCACTAAGATATACCGTGTATCATCGATTGTTAACGCCTCACCCTTCCTTAATGAATCCAGCATATCTGAATTATATTCCAATTCATTTCCCAGAATAACCTGAACCTTTTCTGTCTCTTCCTCAAGAGTTAAGACAACCTCAGCCAGAACTTCTCTGATTTTGTTTACTGAAATCACCGATCTGCCGGCACAATAGTGTGGTGTTGCAACTATAATTCTTATTCCCTCATCATAAGCCTGTAATAACATGCTACGTGTCTCATCCATACTGTGCGAACCATCGTCCAGTCCCGGGAGAAGGTGATTGTGTATATCGAAATATCCCTTCATATCATATCCTCATACTAACTTACCTACCTGCTCAATGTTAAGTTTTCCTGTGTTATCCATATATTTCCATTGAATGAATTATATAATAGCAACCCCGTAAAAGCAACCAGGATATGGTATTATTTGGATATTCTGATTTACAGGATATCCTCTTATCATACAGCGAATATTTTATTTAGCGGGCAATCTATTCATTACGACTTTTATTTATGCAATCTCTTTACTTTCTGACTATGATTTTAGACTATCTTTTTAGACTATCTTTTTTTGTTCGTAATGAACGCCATCACTTTAATTAGGAAGGATTCAAAATTTTTGTATAAAAAAAGGAGCTGTTTTAAGAAAACAGCTCCTTTCACAAGGAATAAAAAATATTATATTTTATTATTTCTCTACGTGATGACAGGATACCAGATGTCCTTGCTTCATCTCCAACAAAGGCTTCTCCTGCCTACAGATATCGGTTGCACGTGGACAACGACCTGCAAAAGGACATCCCTTTGGTGTATGAATCGGGCTAGGTACATCACCGGTTAAGATCTGACGGTTCTTCTGTGCTTCCTTATCCGGATCAGGAATTGGAACTGCTGAAAGTAGTGCCTGTGAATACGGATGTAAGGTATTATTATAGAGCTCATCACTAGTTGCTAACTCAACAATATTGCCCAGGTACATAACTGCGATACGATCACTGATGTATTTAACAATATTTAAGTCATGTGCTATGAACAGATAGGTCAGGCCCAGCTTCTCCTGCAAATCGTGGAGCAGGTTAATAATCTGTGATTGGATGGATACGTCCAAAGCAGAGATAGGCTCATCACATACGATAAACTCAGGTTCGATAGAAAGTGCTATTGCAATACCGATACGCTGACGCTGTCCACCGGAAAACTCATGAGGGAAGCGATTCGCATGCTCACGATTCAAACCTACTAATTCGAGGAGCTCATATACTCTTTCCTGACGTTTCTTATTATCATACATTTTATGAATAATCATACCCTCTTCAATAATAGAACCAACCGTCATACGGGGATCTAGTGAAGAATAGGGATCCTGGAAGATAATTTGAGCCATTTTAGAGTATTCAAAATGAGTACTCTTCTTTATTTCAAAATCTTTCTTGCCATGGTATAAGATCTTTCCTTGGGTTGGTGGATAAATACCCATCAGAACCTTACCTAAAGTAGATTTACCACAACCGGATTCTCCTACAAGACCTAAGGTCTCGCCTTTATAAATATCAAAGTTAACATTATTTACAGCTTTTAAGATACCTTCCGATACTACGAAATGTTTCGATATCTGCTGTAATTCAACCAATTTATTATTAGTAGTTAAGTTCAAAGGTGTTTTTTTGCTCATTATTTTTCACC
>JAQZBA010000186.1 GCA_029239365.1 Herbinix sp.
AGGGATATGGAAATCCTTGGATCATGTAGTAACTATGCCGATACCTCTTGCTGCCATGATATCTATGAAGCTTGGAGTACCGACTGCCATTGATAACGATGTAAAATGCGCTACCAAAGCAGAGATGATGTTTGGACAGGGAACAATCAGTGATAATTTTATCTACCTGAATGTTGGTACAGGAATTGCCGCAGGCTTTGTGGTGGAAGGAAATATAATTCGTGGGGTAAATAATAACAGAGGTGAGGTCGGCCATAGTGTAGTGGATATTATGAATGATAAGGAATGCATTTGTGGTAGACGCGGCTGTGTCGAAGGAGTTGCTTCCGGTTCGGGCTTTCAGTCCGAAGCACTGCGGTTATATGATCAATATGAAACTGCTTTAAGCAGACCGAGCGTTGAAGAAAAGGTTGATGTGGCAGAAATCTTCCGATTGTCAGAGGAAGGTGATGCTTTATGTAGGGAATTAACAGACAGAGCAGTGAGAAACCTAAGTAATTTAATAATGAATCTGGTTAGAATTACAGATCCGGACACCATTATTCTTGGTGGAGGAGTGGTAAGTGACGGCTGGCTATTACCGAAGATTAATGAAAGCCTGAATGCATCCACGATGCGAGGAGTAAAAAATGGAATTATCTTGTCCGGGTTTGATCCGGGATTAGTAGGTGTAATTGGTGCTGGGGCCATGGGTCTACAGAAATATCGTGAGCTATAGGAGTACCCCTCAATTATTTTTTAGATGAGTGTCTATAAGCGATCATCATGAAAGGGATAGACAAAATGAACATAATTATTGCAGAAAATGAAGCTAGATTCGATCATATGGCGGCATGGACTATCATTAGTCAGATGTTAGTCAAGCCATGCAGTGTAATTGGACTTTCAACAGGGCAGACAACCATGAATATGCACCGAATTGTAAGTGAGATATATCAAGCGAATCCGTTTAATACTTCGCAGGTACATATTTTTAATGTAGATGAGTTAACAAATCTGCCAAGAACCTATTCCGGCAGCTGTTATGCTATGATAAAATCACAGTTATGTGATAATTTAAATATACCCGAAGAGCATTTTATTATGCCTCCCACCTTTAGTAGTGATTTCGATCATGAATGTAGAGAATTTGAACAAGCGATTGAGAAAGCAGGCGGGGCTGATCTACAGATGCTTGGGATTGGTTGGAATGGACACATCGGCATTAATCAACCGGGAACACCATTTGAAAGTATGACCTGGGTATCACCGATGGATCCGGTTTTTGAAGCAAGGGTACGCCAAGAGACAAAGGTTGCTGAGGATTATCCACTGGGCGGTTTAACTCTTGGCATAAAAAATATTATGCACACAAGAAAGATTGTTTTGATAGCAAAAGGGAAGCAGAAAGCTGAAATCGTGAAACAAGCCTTACTTGGACCGATTACGACAGATATTCCTGCCTCTGTATTGCAGCTACATCCTAACTGTGATGTTTTATTGGATGCTGATGCTGCATCAATGCTATAATTGGTAGAATAGCTTTATATTGAATCGAGGATGCCAATCACTGGCAATGTGGAGGTTGTTATGAAAGTATATCGTGCTGTAATTCTGGTAAGTCCTATGGGACATGATGTCAATCGTATCTGTTCCATCATAGAAAAATGGTTGTCGGAGACAGGGATCTTTACTACCGAGGTTGTGGGAACCCACCCTCGTGCATTATGTTCCATCGAAGAGTATATGATGGATGCAAAAAAGGTGGAGAATACTGACCTATTTTTCTTCTTGTGTTCGGATGAGTACTGGAAGAAGAAAGAGACCGAAGAGAATCTGGCTAAGGCAGTAAGTAGTGGAAAAGGAGTATTGTTCTTTCATGGTCTGCATCCATGCTTCCGAGATAATCCGGAGATTGAAAAGATGATTGGACTATTATGGAGAGAAACTGCTACTCACGGAGATTTCAATTTTTGGGATATCAACATGACCGATGCAGCCCATGCTACGAAGCATCCGATTACCGAAGGAGTCAGTGCTTTTCGTTCCGCAGATGAATTATTCTGTCTCTTGGAAAACCCATGGGAGGTGCCGATGGAAGTATTGGTTACGGCATTTTCCGATCCGACTACAATATCCAGGTGGGGACTCGCCGGAACCGGAAGGGAAGAGCCTGTTCTGACCATCGGGAAGTATGGGGACGGGAATACTGTTAACTTCATTCTTGGGCATGTATGGCCATTTTATACTGGACATGGTCTTATGGAGAATACTACAATAGCATTGGAGCCACCACAATTTAAGACATTGCTGCTGCGAAGCTGCGAATGGGCGGTTGCCGGTAAGATAGAGGCCACCAAAGATAGATAGGAGGTGCAAACATGAAGAAGCAATTTCATAAGGATCTCATCCACAGCGGATTACTTCACAGACCGTTACCACTGTATGAGGAAGGTTCCTTAGAAAAACAATGGGAGCAGCGAACGGTTATGAACCGAAGGGCAATCTGGTCTGTAGATACATCCTTGCAGCCAATACATAGCGGAGAGGGCAGAATATCGGTTACACCGGATGCACAAGAAGGACCAATCCTTAGTCTGGAAGGAAATACAATTACTTACTGCTGGCCGGAGGCGATGAGTCCCGATGGAGACTGTGCTTTTTATGGTACGGTCCATGCAAGGCTACCGATTGATAACGAAAACTGGGAGACCTATCATTGTCTCACCTTCTATGTTAAGCCGGATTGTGACGGAGCTCGTATTGTTAATATCAATCTCGGTATCAAAAATGATGGTGAAATTAAGGTTCCTGATGAATACTATCGTGAAGGTAGTCATGTAGTGAATCTGAAAAATCATGAATGGAACCGGTGTATCTGGGAATTTGGTAGTATGGCCAGAGACATGATAACCGAACTCGAATTTAACTGCAGACTCAATGGCAAGGATACCTCTTCGGGAGAAAAGGTGTCCTTTCAGATAAAAGAGGTTTATCTGGAACAGGTAAGTGAGCCGGAGCCGGATAAAGGATGGTTCTGTAAGAAGGAAGGGATTGCTTATTCCTCCTCTGGGTATTTTCTTCAGGGGCAGAAGCAGGCAATTACAGCTTGTGAGGCAGAAGTATTTCAGATTATGGATGCTACTGAAAATAAAGTGATCTATCAAGGTATCGTTCAGAAGCAGAGTTATCTTGGAGAGGAATATTCTGTTCTGGATTTCTCCTGTGTGATGAAAGAGGGTAGCTACCGGATTAAAGTTGATGAACAACTATCCAAAGCCTTTCCTATCAGTAATGAGATCTATGAGGATGCCATCTGGAAGGTTCTAAACTTCTTATTCTGTGAGCGTTGTGGATATCCCGTACCGAATAAGCATGGTCTATGCCACCAGGATGTGATAGCACAACATGAAGGTAGAAGCATCTCCTTTGGGGGAGGCTGGCATGATGCAGGAGATATGTCACAGCAATTAATTCATACGGCAGAGGTGACGCAAGCCTTATTTGAGACCGCCGAGTCGATTAAGTTATTGATAAAACAAGCAGAAAGAAAGAATAAACGAAATATCGACCAAGAGCCTTTGTCTGACGAGGATATGGAATTTAAAGGGCTTCTCTATGATAGGTTAATAGAAGAAGCCTTATGGGGACTAGAATTTGTTCTTAAGAGCCGTTTTGGGGATGGATATCGGGCAACAAGTGCCGGACTGGTCAGGTGGACCAATGGTCTGATCGGTGATGAGGACGATGTTGAGGTCAGATGCCACAACCATGCCTTTGAGAATCTCCTTTGCAGTGGTATCTGCGCAGTTGCAGCAAAGTATCTTAAAGATACGGATGAGGAGCTTGCTTGGAAATGTCTGCAAATTGCAGAAGAGGATTTTGACTTTGGCATGAAGCGTTGGGATACGGTTGGGATGGAACTACCAATTATGTGGGAGCATACCTACTCCTCCTCCAAAGCACAATACTATGCTCTGATTAGTTGGACAGCCTCAAGTTTATATGAGAGAACCGGTCATGGCAGATACGGAGTAATTGCGGCGACCTACGGTACAAAGCTTCTGCAGTGTCAGGAACGAGAGGACAGGGCAGGTGGTATTAAGGGCTTCTTCTACCGGGATGAAGAACACAAGATAATCGTACATTACAGTCATCAATCCAGAGAGTATATGTTTGTTCAAGCCTTTGAGAGGCTCTGTGATACGCAACCGGAGCATGCTCAGAAGGCAGAATGGGAACAGGCAATGAGGCTTTATGGTGAATATATCAAGAAGCTGATGGAGTATGCAAGTCCTTACCATATGCTTCCGGCCGGGTTATATCATGAGAATGAGATTGAGGACCGGGAAAGCTTTAGGCTTCTGCATCTTCTGGTAGATTACGAGTCTCAGAAGGAGCACTATTTACAGCAGATGAAATCCGGATTTTGTCTGGAAGACGGATACTATATAAGAAATTTCCCTGTCTGGTTTTCCTTTCGTGGCAATACAGCGATCCACCTCGCAATGGGTCATGCTTCGTCAATTGTCGGTAGATATTTTCATGATGAAGAGTTACAACAGCTAGCGAAAGAGCAGCTTTATTGGATTAGCGGTAAGAACCCCTTCCAGCAGTCACTAATGTACGGAGAGGGTGATCGATATATGCAGCAGTATGCAGTAATGCCCGGCGAGATGACCGGAGAGCTGCCGGTGGGAATTCAGACGAATGAGGATGAGGATCTTCCTTACTGGCCGCATAATAATAATGCAACCTACAAAGAGGTATGGACCTCCTCTGCCTGTCGATGGCTGTGGTCAATCTCATCAATCTATCAGGGAACCAGGGAATAGGAATGAAAGAAGGATCTGAATATAGACTAAAGGATGCCGAAGAGCGGTAGTAGGGAGGATTAGTATGATAAAAATCGGTTTTGTAGACCAGTATCTGGATAATTGGCATTCCAACCACTATCCGGAATACATTCAATTGGCAGCAGAGCTTTATGGGATTGAGGCAAAGGTTACGCATGCCTATGCACGTGAGAATCATCCGGATGCTGTATATGGATTGACGACGAGTGCCTGGTGTGAGCATTATGGCTGTATTCGTTGTGGAACTTATGATGAGTTGATTGAGAATGTGGATGCTATTATGGTAATGTGTGCAGATGACTGCCTTCCGCATGAGGAATTGGCACTGGAGGCATTAAAAGGAGGGAAACCGGTATATTGTGATAAGACCTTTGCGCCGACTTATGAAGCGGCACAGAGGATGTTTGCATTGGCGCAGGCACATCATACTTCGCTTTTTACCTGTTCTGCACAAAGATTTTGTATGGAACTCTTGAGCTTTCAACGAATGGAGATAGAGCAAGTACGATACTGTTCCTCCACAGGCCCCGGGGACATGGTAAACTATTCGATTCATCAATTTGAGATGCTCGAGACACTTATGGGGATCGGAGCAAAACGATGTCAGGCATTTCTATCCGGGGAAACCGTTCATATTGTATATCAATACGAAGATGGAAGAATGTGTACCTTTACGCAAGGCAAGAAATTACCCTTCCACTTATTTGCTGAAACGAGAGAGGAAGGGGTAAAAGAAATAGCAGTCACCGATTATTACATGAATTTCATGTATCGTTTGCTGCGTTTCTTTGAAGATGAAAAGCCTCCTGTAACGAAAGCGGATACCTTGGAAATAATGGCAATGCAGCAGGCGGGACGAAAGGCAATACAATGCCCGGGAGAATGGATTCTGCTTCCTTGCGACAGCGATGGAATTACAGATTAGGAGAGAAAGAATGAATTTGATACCGGAACCAAAGAATATAACAATGAAAAATGAAGCTGACTTCCTACTTAGATATAATAACTGGATCATTATTGATACAGCATGTGATTTGCAGGTTACGGAGCATGCAATGCTTTTAAAAAGAGAGATATCACATCTACTGGGGTTTGATTATAAGATTACAAAAGGTGAGAAGGAATCGGGAGCAATCTATCTTAGTATTCGGAAGGAGCTTCATAGAGAAGAGTACCACCTTCATATTAAAGAGGATGGCATTGACCTGTACGGTGGGAGTAATGCCGGAATATTATATGCAATACAAACCCTACGCCAGCTTCTTGAAACTAAGGGAGCCATATTACCCTGTCTTATGATCGAAGATGAGCCGGACATACAAAACAGAGGCTTCTATCATGATGTGACTAGAGGCAGAATCCCGACGCTGGATAGCTTAAAGGCTTTGGCAGATAAGCTTGCTTATTATAAGCTGAATCAGCTTCAACTATATATTGAGCACAGCTTCATGTTCCGTGATTTCAGTGAAGTATGGAGAGATGATACACCTTTAACACCCCAGGATATTCTTGAATTTGACCGGTATTGCCGCAAGCTTCATATAGACTTAATCCCGTCCATCGCAAGCTTTGGTCATCTCTATAAGGTACTACGAACGAAGAGCTATTCGCATCTTTGCGAACTGGAGAATTCTGATCAGGAGTTATTTTCCTTCTATGAGAGGATGGCACACCATACCCTTGACATATCCAGGGAAGAAAGCTTTCAGTTTGTAACTAAGATGATCGATGAATATATGCCGTTATTTTCCTCGGATTACTTCAATCTATGTGCAGATGAAACCTTTGATCTTGGTAAGGGAAGAAGTAAAGCGCTGGCAGAACAGATTGGTACGGATACAATGTATATCAATTTTGTGAAGCGGATCTGTGAGTATATTACCGGTAAAGGTAAGAAGCCGATGTTTTGGGGTGATATTATCTGTGGAATGCCGGAGACGGTGAAGGAGCTACCTAAGGAAGCTATCTGCCTGAACTGGGGCTATGCTCCGGACCATAGTGACAGAGAAACCAGACTTTTGCAGGAAGCCGGAGCAATCCAATATGTCTGTCCGGGTGTTAGCGGTTGGAATCAGTTAGTGAACCGTTTCAAGGATGCCTACGACAATATCAGTAGAATGTGCACCTATGCCTTTAGATATAACGCAGTTGGTATTCTGAATACCGATTGGGGAGACTTTGGGCATATTAATCATCCGGAATTCTCTACAACCGGCCTCATCTATGGTGCTGCCTTCTCATGGAACAAGAACATCCCTGCCTTTGAGTCAATTAACAGCCAGATATCCGAACTGGAATATGGCGATGTCTCCGGTAAGTTTCTATCGGTAGTGGCGGAGCTTGCAACCATGAATGCAGTAAGCTGGTTTGAGATTATATGCTTTAAGGAGCTACAGGAGAAGAGCCTCAACCGGAAGCCCTATGCTCCGGTGCTCGAAGAGATCAGCGGTGAGATTGCACATACGATTAATGAGCAGCTCGATGAAAATATTATAGAGTTTTATCATATTATGTCCGAAGCGAAGCAGGAAAAGCGTTATTTGTATAAGGCTTATATTCTTGCTGCTGAAGGAATGAAGCTCTGGAATGAGATCGGAGCACTTGTGGCTGGTAACGACGAAAAGGATGAAAAAAAAGCTGAGAGAGCTGCAATACGACTGGAATATTGGTATCAGGAGTATAAGCAGTTATGGCGAAGTGTCAGCCGGGAATCAGAGCTTTATCGTATTAGTGAGGTTGTCTTCTGGTATTGTGACTATCTCCGTACAATAAAAAAATAGGGCTCAAAGCATAA
>JAQZBA010000187.1 GCA_029239365.1 Herbinix sp.
GGGCTCCCTTGAAAGCGAAAGCAGAAGAGGAAGAGAAGCAGAAGGCTCTACAGGAAGCGCAGGACAAGGCACTTAAGGAGGAGCAGGAGAAAGAGGCTCAGTTAGAAGAAGAGACGAGCAGTGATTCCCTGCCTACTGATAGTCCGGGAGGGACCGGCGAGGAGAATACAGAAGCTACCGGAGAGAATACCGAGCCTGTGGTAGATGAGCAGATGCAGGAGCCGGAGGAGGATCCAGAGGAAGAGGACGTGGCCAACGAGGCTACGGATGAGAATGCACAAACCGGGGAGGATACTCTCAACGAGGAGCAGAATGCCGAAGGGGAAACCAACGAAGAAGAAGCAGTTGAAGGAGAAATAGTCGAAGAAGAAACATTGGAAGAATAAATATCCGAAGAAGAATAAATAACAGAAGATGCATCTGAAGAAATAATAGTGAGAAAAAATAGAAGAAACAGTTGAAGTATACTACAGGGAAGGTAGTCGGGGATGAGAATGTAACTGAGGAATATAACAGGGCAGGTGCTTATAATAAGCGCCTGCCCTGTATTCTATTACTATCCTTTGTCAGAAGGAATTAATCAATCTCATTTCTGAGATCCTGAGAGGCTAATTTACTTCCGCCCTGGTTGTACTCTTTTAAGATGCTTTGAATTCGTTCCACCGGATTGAGTAAACCGCTGATGCTGTTATCATGATTCAAGGTATCGATGATAAGAGCTACATACTTACTCATATCAACATTGATGTACCAAGGCTTAGATAATAGAGCAGGAGTCTGATAGATCAGATTGGTAGTAAGTACACGGTAGATTAATCCACTTTCATATGCTTCATCCAGCTTGTCAAAACCATTTGTAAATACACCAAAGGTAGAAGCTACGAAGATACGACCTGCATTTCTCTTCTTTAATTCAGTAGCAACATCTAGGATGCTTTCACCGGATGAAATCATATCATCTACAATAAGAATGTCTTTTCCTGCAATATCGGTACCTAAGAATTCATGGGCTACGATAGGATTACGACCCTTTACAATCTTAGTGTAATCACGTCTCTTGTAGAACATACCCATGTCAAGGCCAAGTACGTTCGCAAAGTATACTGCTCTGGACATACCACCTTCATCAGGGCTGATTACCATCATATGTTCTGAGTCAAGGCGAATATCCGGTACATTTTGAAGCATAGCTTTGATAAATTGATAGTTCGGAGCAACTGTTTCAAGGCTGTTAAGAGGGATCGCATTCTGAACTCTGGGGTCATGAGCATCAAAGGTAATGATACTTTCTACACCCATCTTGGTGAGTTCCTGTAATGCTAATGCGCAGTCAAGAGATTCTCTGGAGCTTCTTCTATGCTGTCTGCCTTCATATAGGTAAGGCATAATTACTGTAATTCTTCTGGCTTTACCACCAACGGCAGCGATAATTCTTTTCAGATCCTGATAATGGTCATCAGGTGACATATGATTCTCATGTCCACACACGGAGTAGGTTAAACTATAATTTGTAACATCAACAAGAAGATATAAATCGGAACCTCGCACAGATTCTTTGATCTGACCTTTGGCTTCGCCTGTCCCAAATCTAGGGCAGCAAGCCTTCATTAAATAAGAGTCTCTTTGATATCCGGCAAATGCGATGGTGCCTTTGTGTTCATTCTCTCTTGATTTGCGCCACCCAACAAGATAGTCATTCACATGCTGTCCTAAAGTTTTGCTGCTCTCGAGAGCGATAATACCAAGGGCGCCAACAGGAATAGTTTCTACGTTCTTCTCGTTCTTAGACATTAGATTTTCCCTCCATGAAAGTAAGAATTGGTTTCAAAAGCCATTAAAAGTTATAACATATAATAAATTCATTCGTCAAGCGTGTTTTCAGCTTTTATTGAGAATCTATCTGATTGACTGCCTTAAGAAGACGAATGTCTTCTCCTACAATACGTTGAACACTATAACTGCTTACAATCCTCGAAAATATTCGTTCCCCATAATTTGTATTTATATTCGGAAGGGACAAATTCGTGGAAATTATAGTTGCTTTCTGACGCAATAGCCGTTCATTAATAATTAGATAGAGCTGAGAATTAATGAAGGCATTATTGAGCTCCGTACCCAGGTCGTCAATAATCAATAAATCGCAGTCTAGGATGTAATCAAATTGGTAGGAAGCCACATAAGAACTATCATCATCTTTACTGAATTTATGCTTCTCCAAGATATCGAATAAGCGGAAAGACGTCAGATAAATCACGGTATATCCGCGGTCTAGTAATTCCTTGGCAATGCAATTCGCAAGAAAGGTCTTGCCAACACCTGTATTACCAAGTAGAAGCAGATTATCGTGATTCTTATTAAAATGCTTGATGAAATTTTTACAACAGGCAACTACCTTCTGCATATTGGATAGTGGAGATAAACTAAGTGATTCATCGACATAATCATCGGAATAAAAATTGAAAGAGAACTTACTGAAATTCTCATTGGCTAAGATGCTTTTAATGTTGGAACCGGAATACATTAGATCGGAAATGGCCTGCTTAAAGCAATTACATTTCGCATTATTAATATAGCCGGTATCCTGACACTTGTTACACTGATAATGCATCTGAAGATAATCGGTAGGCAGCCCTTCACGAATCAAGAGTGCCTCTTTTCTGGCATTCAATTCGGAAATCCCCGCTTTTAGCTCACTAAGATTGCTGTCGTTACTACGAAGCGCCAATCGGCCACACTTAGCAGAGAGGGTGATAATCTCCTCCTCTAGCGTCCTAAGCTCAGGAATCAGGCTGTAGGCATGTTCCATACGATGGTCCAGAGCATGTTTGTTGGAAATTCTGCGGCTATCGTATTCCCGTAAAATCTGATTATACTGGTCATTCTTTAGAGCCATGTCCTTTGATCTCCTTTATAAGCCTTTATTAAGAAGCTTACGCTCCAGTTCGGCATAATCCTGTGCAGAATAAGTACGCTGAGGAAACTGATTAAACTTATTCGGTACGGGCTTAACCATCGTTGTAACCTTGTTCACATCAGAGTTCTTGTTTGCTCGGCTGAATTCCTCATCCAGCTTTGTGATATCAGACATGCTTTTCACGTTCTTCTTGTACCAGGTCTCGAGTATCTTATCCGTATATTTGAAATCCGGCTTCTGTGTTCTTAAGATGGTACGGTTACAGGCCTCTGTAATAATATCGTCAGAAAAGCTGAATACCTCTACCCATTTCGTAATATATTGACGCTCTATCTGACCGGGAGAACGATTAAGGCCGAAGGCTTTATTCACAACATTGAAGTGTTCGTTATAAGTTGCAGTTGCTTCCTTTGCCTTCTCTTCGGTGTCAATTCCCTCTTCTGCCCAGGTCAAAGCGACTGCCTCAATGTATGAAGCATTCTTCTTGCCTCTGGATACACAATATTCAAATAGATACATAATTAATTCAGCTGAGAAATGAAGCTCTTCATAGAGATAGAGAATTAGCTGGAGGTCCATCGGCTTAAGCGGACGATCCAGATAGATTTCTACGATATGCATGGCCCATTTGATCTCATCATTGTTGGTCAGCTGGGCAATCTTCTCCGCGGAGTAGCTCTGTCTTGAAGCAGGCTTTGTTTCTGTATGTATAGTGACAGCGATTTCGTCAAGCTCGGTATCGAAATCGGTAGTCATCATTGGAGTATTTTGTGTGTTTCCTAAATCCACAAGATTAATTGCTGTGATATCTTTCTGCGCATTACGTGTCAATGTTAATAAATTTAATTTTTCCCAATAGGCTAAAGCCCTTATAATGTCTTTCTCCGTGTTCTCCATGCGGTCGGCAATTGAGGAAATCGTTACTTCGGGACAATTGCCGGCAAAGCAACGAAGCAGATACAGATAAACCTTAACATAAGCGCCGTTCGCAGACGGCATAAACTGGTCAATGAAGGTGTTTGGAACGATAGTGACATCGGAAATGCCTTCAGCATGTAATGAAATCTTATTCATAAGATTAACCCCTCTCTTAACCCATATCTATCCCTGAAACCGCAGATTAAAAGTGCTCCTCTGCGATAATTATCACGTTGTACTTCTCCAAGTAATTCAGGAGTATTCTCGAGCAAGCTCGGAATGTTCTGTTGCGCGCGGACTTAATCTGCTTTTCGCAGATTAGGATCACGTTCGCACTTAATCTGCTTTTCGCAGATTAGGAACTCATATGCTTCGCATATTCGTTCACGTTGCACTTCTCCAAGTAATTCAGGACCTTTTCTCGAGCAAGCTCGGAAAATGTCCTGAATTACTTGGACTAATCTGCTTATCGTGCACATTATAGCACAGAAGTTTTGGGTTGGAAATAGCCTATTTGCAGGGGTTTCGGAGATTCGTTGATTTGTGGATGTTGTGGATAATGTGGATGAATTGGAGGTAAAATTATGTAAAAAAATGTAATTAATGCATGAAAACTAGATGGCTCCGTAACAATTCATGGCAAAAATCTATAATTGTAGAAAGAAAAATTGTTAAAAAAATATCCACAGTAATTATCAAAAAAATTGTTGATAATACTGTGGATAATGTGGATAACTACAAACCTAGAAGATTTTCTCCCACGGTTACGATGTCTCCGGCGCCCATAGTTATCAACAGGTCACCGTTAATACAATTTTGTAATAAATAATTTTCAATTTCATCAAAGCAAGGGAAATAGTGAACTTCTTTACCTAATTTCTCAAGCTCCTTTACTAAATCTTTCGAGGAGATATCTCCCGGATCCTTTTCTCTGGCAGCATAGATATCAGAGAGTACAATTTTATCAGCAAGTGATAAGGCATCAGCGAATTCAGCCAGATGATTCTTCATTCTGGTATAGGTGTGGGGCTGGAATACGCACCAAATATCATTATGGGGATAATTCTTAGCAGCAGTTAAGGTAGCCAAGACCTCGGTGGGATGATGTGCATAGTCATCAATGATGGTTACTCCGCCGATCTCACCCTTATATTCAAAACGGCGTTTTGAATTATGAAAAGATAAAAGAGCACTCTTAATCTTTTCAACCGGAATTCCTAATTCAAGAGCAACTCCGATGGCGGGCATGGAATTAGATAAGTTATGGAGCCCTACGACATTTAAGCTGATGCGGTCAACATAGTTTCCCTTATAATAGAGGTCGTAGCTGCCCATGCTTTGATCATTGAACATAATCTTATCAGCAGCAATATCATAGGAACGAGGATTGCTTTGATAAGCAGAATCAATGATACCATAAGTAAGTACCTCGCATTCCAGATCCTTTGTTAATTCATCCAGACGTTCGATATCACCATTGATGAAAAGTTGACCATTTTTCGGTAGTCGCTTCGCAAATTGATGGAAGGAATTACGGATGTCCTCCAGGTCCTTAAAGAAATCAAGGTGATCGGTATCGATATTTAATATAATGCCGCGGTCCGGATTGAATTCTAGGAAGGTGTTGGTATATTCACAGGCTTCGATAATAAAATGCTCTGATTTTCCCATTCGGATATTACCACCGATTGCATCCAGGATGCCACCTACAGAGATGGTAGGGTCCATAGCTGCTTCCAGAAAGATTAGGGAGAGCATGGAGGTGGTGGTGGTCTTGCCGTGAGTTCCGGATACAGCGATAGCATCCTCGAAGTTAAGCATCAGCTGACCAATCATCTGTGCACGGTTAAGCATTGGAATATTTTTGCTGATTACTTCTTGGTATTCCTCGTTATCTTCACGGATGGCAGCAGTATAGACTACAACATCGATATCTAAGGTGATATTTGAAGGTTTCTGACCGACGAAGATCTCGATGCCGAGCTCCATAAGGTGGTCTGTAATTTTACTTTGGTGACTGTCAGATCCGCTTACCTTAAATCCAAGGGTATGTAGATACTCTGCAAATCCGCTCATACTTATTCCACCGATACCGATAAAATGAATTCGGCAGGGCGTATCAAAATCAATTTTGTACATAGTACACTTCCTATTCTTAATTATTTGGGTGTAAGCAAAGTGGTCAACAGGAACAAAAGAAGGTTTCTTTCTGTTCTAGTTAGCTTACATCATTATGAAGTTTTACTATCTGCTATTATAACCCATTTCCCCTAAATTACAATATTAAATTGCTTCCTTATCGCTGACCGTTGAAGTATCCTATCACTAAACTATCTATAAATATGGGGTGTTATCGGTGCAAATTGAGGGTTTTAGTCTTTGGATTGCATAAATATTCGATTGGAAATTAACGAGGTATAGTCATTATATTCTAATTTTAGCATTTAGTTTCCTGCTTTAAATGAAAAAAACAGATGAATTCACACATATTAATCCCAAAATCGAGTGTCATCGTTAAAGATGTCGTAAAAAACAGACTTTTTATGGGTTTTTTCGTAAATATTGTTCACAATCTAGAATAATTATGTTATAATAGCATCAGTATCTACTCATAATTCTATTTTTAATTATAATAAAGATCTCGGTTTTAATTTGTAACGAGGAAAAGTGAAATTAACTAGTGTAAAACTAACTTTTTCTAAACAACGAACGATAAATAACGACAGAAAAAAGGGGGACTATGTCATGCAAATTACCGACGTACGTGTGCGAAAGGTGAGTAAGGAAGGTAAGATGAAAGCAGTTGTTTCGATTACACTTGATAACGAGTTCGTGGTTCACGATATCAAGGTGATTGAAGGCGATAAAGGCTTATTCATCGCGATGCCTAGTAGAAAGGCCGGCGACGGAGAATATCGCGACATTGCTCATCCGATTAATTCGGACACAAGAGATAAGATTCAGAAGATTATTCTTGAAAAGTACGAGATTGCAGCTTTAGAGAATGAAGAAGTTGAGGAAGAATAATTACAAACGGTAATAAAAAGCCAAAAAAGCAGCTATGGGGCTGCTTTTTTTGTTGCCACCCACACTTAAAAAGCTTATAATAATATCGCACGTATCAGGTTTGCGATCAGTAAATAAAGGTGGAGCATATGATGAGGGAGTCCTTAACGAATAAATGCAATTTGTTTGCAGACAATTACATTGTAATAAGTAGGAAATTTAAGTGGAATAATACAATTAATACTAGGCTGGGAGCCTTACTCTATACAATGGAGAACCGGGAGGCAGATATCGAAGCGATTGAACGTTGTCGTAAGATTATCAAGGAGAATACGGGGGTCTTCTCTCAGTTTAAGGATACAACGAATTTTATGTCTTCTGTTATGCTGTCCTTGCAGCCGGAACCGGAGCCGATGTTTAAGAGTGTCTTAAATGTCTATGATGCGATGAAGCACGAGGGCTTCCATTCCTCCCCTTACTTGGTGCTTGCGGCGATATCGATTGCTTTGCAGTCAGATCCTTATAATTATCAGAGATTAACTGTTGCTGCAAAGAATTATTTTGATGCCATGAAGAAGGAACACAAATTCATCACCTCCTCGGATGATTATGGTTTTGCGGCTTTGCTTGCAATGTCAGAGAAACCAGTATACCAGGCTGTTAAGGAGATGGAGGATTGTTACCGCATGTTGAAAGGTGACTTCTTTGGGGCGAATGCAGTTCAGGCTTTATCCCATGTGCTTACCTTCAGCGATGAACCGGCTTATGCTAAATGCAAGCGTGTTGCTGA
>JAQZBA010000188.1 GCA_029239365.1 Herbinix sp.
GAACTTCGTCGTGTAATGAATGGGCTGGACCCAAGCATTCTAATCTATGGCGAAGGGTGGACCGGTGGTTTGTCACCGCTTCCGGATTGGAAACGTGCGATCAAGAATAATATTAAGAATATGAACCTCGGCATTGCCGCCTTTAATGATAATCTTCGTGATACCATCAAGGGAAGTGTATTCCATAACTCTGAGAGAGGCTATATCAATGGCAGGAACGGTCTGGAAGAGTCGATCAAGTTTGGTGTGGCTGCTTCAACCTGGCATCAGGGCGTAGATTATGGTAGAGTAGTATACTCCTCCAATGCACCTTGGGCAGCGGAGCCGACGCAGACTGTGAACTATACTTCCGCCCACGATAATTATACCCTTTGGGATAAGCTCGCACTATCCAATCCGAAGGATAGCCTTAAGAATCGGGTACATATGAATCTGCTGTCCGCAGCTATTTTGTTCACGTGTCAAGGGATTCCCTTCTTCCAGGCAGGGGAAGAATTCTTAAGAAGCAAACCTTTGAATGAGGATGGAACTGCATTTGACGATAACAGCTACCGCTCACCGGATACGATTAACAGTCTTAAATGGAATCAATGCCATGGGAATAAGGAGGTAGTGGACTTTTATAAGGGAATGATAGCTTTTCGTAAGGAGCACAATATGCTCCGTTTCGCTAAGGCAGAAGAGCTACGAGCCTGCCTGAAGTTTCTCGATTGGTCCCAGCCAAATGTTGTAGCCTTCCTTCTGACGAATGAGCAGGAAGAGCTTTGTGTTATCTATAATGCAAATCAGGATTCGAAAACCATCCGTATCCAAGAAGGTGATTGGAAGGTATATGTGAAGGGCATCAAAGCAGGAACACAAATACTGGAGCAAAATCCCGGAGGGTATGTAACGGTAGAGCCTATCTCTGCTTTGATCATGAAGAAGTAAGACAAGAGGCACTACCATGAACTTCCAATAGAGATTATATACAATGAATATAGTTCATACCATGGGCTTTCGCATGATTGAATCCCGGCAACAAAAAAAGGACAATATACTTCCCGCAATACACTGTTTGACGGACCATGGGATGTCCGGAAACTGTGCAAGAGGGAGTGTATTGTCCTTCCTTTTTGTTGTTATTTCTTTATCTGCAATGATACCTTTGCGTATGAATTCAGTCTTCTTTAATTAAAATCAACTCTTCCCTGATACATATTCCGAAACTCTGTCGGAGTACAGTTCTTAATGATACGGAACATTCGGATGAAGGCAGAAATGTTATTGAAGCCGGATCGGAAAGCAACCTCAGTAATATTCATGTTAGGGTCAATTAAAAGTCGTTCTGCACAGGCGATTCTTCGGGCGTTCAGATATTTATAGAAGGATACATTGGTGAACTCCTTGAATAACCTGCTGAAGTGGAATTTGCTAAAGCCAGCCATATCAGCAATTTCATCCAGAGATAGATTCTCGGTACAATTTTGATTGATGTAATCACAGATATTATGAAACTTAGCAAGATATTCCTGTTGCTTACAGGTCTTTGCTCCGGAGAAGCAGTTTGAGGTTCTGGAATAATTCCTGCTGATTAATACTATGATTTGAAACAGCTTGGAGTAGATGGAAATGTTCATCAATTGTGCATTAGCCAGATACTCATTTGTAATGTCCTTAACAATCTCTACGATCTCCGCATGGATCAGTGGTGCTTCCTCCGGTGTAATCAGCAGTGCCGGTTGGATTAATGCAGTAAAGGCATCAAACTCCCGTATGCTGCTAAAATCAGAAAGCTCCGCCTGAAAGATAATTCTCTTGCCTTCCTTTGGTGCATAGAAGCGGTGTACGGTACCGGGAGCAATAATTAAGATATCCCCAACCCTTAGGTTGATGGTTACATCATTGCAGACAGTTCGATACTCGCTTAGTGTAGGCATTACTATCTCTAGAGGTGTATGCCAGTGATTAGGATAGTCTTCTGCCTCATCATTGTTGTAAAGCTTAATTGTCGAATTCTCAGCAAAACGAACTGTTTCTCGAATTCCTTCCAGGATGCTGATCATCGTTAATCCCTCCCCGATAACTAAAATAATTTTACTGCAGGTTATTATATCTTTATGCGTATAGCAAGTATGTAATCTGAATTGTTGCTATTATTATAACTAAAATCGGCAAAAATTACAATAGTTTATTGCATATACTATATTTATTTATGTTTTCAATGTATTTGTTTCATTAAAATGTATAAAATATAGCTTTTATCAACGGGGTGAAATAGTTAAATATAAATAAAAAGCCTAGATTCAAAAAATGTCAATATTTCATAACTAAAAAGGAATATTAACTAGAAATCAAATGCAAAAAAACCAGCACTGTTAATCGGATGGGTCGGTGGCGGTCTCACATTCTGAATTGACATCTCCTGGGAATTAAACTAAACTGGAAAAGAAAAAGGTCCGATAGGTGAGAAGGAGAATTCAGGATGGAATATAGTATTAGAAATTGCCCTAATTGTCAGAAAGAGCTTCCTATACCAACCGGTTTAGAGCAATGTATCTGCATGTATTGCGGTGAGAATTTTATCATAGAGGAACAACGACAGACCGAGGATCTACCGGTTGATTTCAGAGAAATGGAGCAGGCATATCAACATGCATTAGGACAGGTTGACTCTTTGGTTAGTAATTATACGAAGCTGTTATCCGGCTTCACCAGGGATGGCTACCGGGCAAGCTTTCAGGAATACGTTAAGCTTGGAGAGAATATTATGCTACCGGTGAACTTATATGCCAAAAGCTCGGAGGCGATATTGAACAAAGTCCCAAGGGATGTCTCGGAGGTATTGATTTCAACCATCGAGATGAATATCGAAAGCAGCAAGGGTTTGCTCTCCGGCAATACAAAGGCGAAGCTAATCGACCAATATCGATACTTCTTGGCAGTATATCTGGTGCCGATGCTTATCTATCTGAATCTGGAGATAAGTGATGTACTGGTCACTCAGATCATGGAGGATTGGAGAAAGAAGTATCCGAAATATGAGTTTAAGAAAGCAAACTATGAGGAACTGGCAGCAGGATTTGAGCGAAAGGGCTTCTGTTATATCACCTCTGCAGTATGTGATATCATGAATAAGCCGGATGATTGTTATGAATTAGAGAGGCTGCGGGAATTCAGGGATCATTATCTGATGAAGAGTGAGGAGGGTAAGAGGCTGGTAGAGGAGTATTATGTTACTGCTCCGAGGATTGTCACTTATATTAATCTTCAGACGGGCAGTGAGATGAGATACCATCAGATATGGGACAGATATTTAGTCCCCTGTCTAAAGGATATCGAGCGTGGCCATAAGGAAAAGTGTAAAAGACGCTATATCAAGATGGTGCGGCAATTAAGATCAGAACTACCCTTTCTATAGACGTCCACAGCCTGATCTATCCCAGAGGGCCGGGAGTAGCGGTATGAATTAAGCAGTAAGTAGTAGTTTATTGAGTATTTTATTATGATGAGACTGTTTCACAATACGGTGTTAATGGTGCTTAATTGCATCTTAATTACTCGTTGTGAAACGGTCTTTTTTGCGTAGTGAAGGAAAGCATAGGCTTCAAATCGATGGATAGAGCAAGATAACAAATATATGCAAATAATAACAATTCTGTAGAATGACTCCGAGACGATTCATGTGTAATATATTTATATAATATTCATAAATTAATCGTTACATAAAAGTCTATTTTAGGCGAATTAAACAATTTTGTAAAATTTATTAAGGGAGGCTTTACCATTATGCCCAAACCAATGGTTACAAAAAAAGCAATATCCGGGGGATTTGCGACCAAGAAGAAGACAATATTACTTTTAACTATGGTGGCTCCGGGAGCAATATGGCTGCTTCTCCTGCGTTACTTGCCAATGTTCGGAATCGTGATAGCATTCAAGGATTATAAGATCTATACCAAGGACCCATCACTGATTAATAACATTATACATAGTAAAGGGGTTGGGCTTAAGAACTTTGAGTTTATATTCACTACTTCGGATTCGTGGAAAATGATTCGGAATACCATTGGATACAATGCCCTCTGGATCCTACTTGGGTTGATTGTTTCAGTAGCCTTTGCGATTATGTTAAGCGAAATCACGAACAAATTTGTGGCCAAACTTCATCAGACCCTGATGTTTTTCCCATACTTTTTAAGCTGGGTTGTAGCGAGCTATTTTGTTCTGGCATTTCTTGATCCTACACGAGGACTTCTGGTTCATCTTCAAGAGAGCTGGGGCATGGATGTTACAAATTGGTACAACGATAACAAGCCGTGGCCTGTCATCTTAACCATGGCAAATCTGTGGAAGAATGTAGGTTATTCGACGATTCTATATCTGGCGGCGATTACCGGAATTGATACTTCCCAATATGAAGCGGCAAGTATAGACGGAGCAAGCAAATGGCAGCAGATCATTTATGTAACAATACCGCATCTGAAGCCAATGATCATCATTCTATTTATTATGAATGTTGGTAAGATCTTCAATGCAGATTTCGGTCTGTTCTGGAGTGTGCCTATGAACTCCGGTCCACTGTTCCCTACCACACAGGTAATTGATACCTATGTCTACCGAGCTTTGATGGCTACCAATAATGTTGGTATGAGTACAGCGGCCGGACTAATACAGAATATCGTTGGTTTTATCTGCCTTATGGGAGCCAATTCGATAGTCCGTAGAGTAGACGAAGAAAGCAGCTTGTTCTAAAAGCTACCCAAGGAGTCTGTAAAGCTGATGGTTTAGATATGCTAATCCTAATGATTACACTAAGATGCCTACCTATGGTGTTAATGAATGCCCTTTATTAATTAACACTAACACACTATAAAAAAGATAGGATTGATGACTATGAAGGAATATGTTACAACCCGAAGAAGAAGTGCCCGATTAAATTCGGTAAGTCTTCCTGTTGAGATTATAATAAATATTATTCTTGGACTGTTTTGCCTGATATGTGTGATTCCTTTTATCTTTGTTGCAATCATTTCATTCTCGTCAGAAAACAGTATCCGTGAGATCGGTTTCTCATTCCAGCCGGTGGAATGGTCCTTAGAGGCATACCAATATGTTCTGGATCTTGGTGACCAGCTCTGGCGGTCCTACTTTAACAGCTTCTTTATAACCATTGTGGGAACTTCAATCAGCGTATTGATCTGTATTCTTTTCTCCTATGCACTGTTCCGCAAGGATTTTAAGTACCGTAAGTTCTTCACCTTCTTCTGTTTCTTCACGATGATGTTTGGTGGCGGACTTGCTCCGACCTATATGGTATGTAAGAACATGCTGGGACTAAGTGATAATTATGCTGCTCTGATCGTACCGATGCTGATTAACCCTTTCAACATCATTATTATGAGAACCTTCTTTCAGAGCACGGTTCCCACGGAGCTAATCGAGGCAGCCTCCATTGACGGCAGTGGTGAATATAATACCCTGTTCAGAATCATAGTACCGATATCGAAGCCGGGTATCGCTACCGTAGCACTATTGAATGCTCTGGCCTTCTGGAATGAGTGGTTCATTGCCATGTTATATGTCCGCGATGCCAAATATTTTCCTCTTCAATACCTATTAATGAAGATGCAGAATCAGGTAGATTTCCTCGTTCGTAACAGTTCGGTGATCGGTGCAGAGGTTACGAAGATAATCGGCACTCTTCCGCAGGAGAGCTTGCGTATGGCACTGGTTGTCTTAATTGTTGTTCCAATTGCCTTTGCTTATCCCTTCTTCCAGCGTTACATAATCTCGGGACTAACCATTGGTTCTGTCAAAGGGTAAGAATGATTAAAAAGCGCCTGCATAAGCGGACGATTTTTATACACAATTAGTGAGAGTCTGCGAAGCCGGCTTTCATTAATACAACAATACTATTTTTAGGGAGGATTTATTTCATGAAAAAAGTTCTAGCGGTTATTCTAACACTAATGATGCTGACCATGTTATTTGTTGGTTGCGGCGAGAAGAAAGAAGAAGTAGTAGATACCAAGGCTCCTGCAGATACAACTGTAAAGGCTGAGGATCCAACAGCTGCTCCGGAGACTACAGAATTAGAGCCGGTTACATTAAAATGGTATCTTCATGGTAGCAATGTTACCGATGATTCCGAGGTTCTGGCGAAAGCAAATGAATACTTAAAAGAAAAGATTAACGTTACTCTGGAGCCGATCTGGGGTACCTGGGGTGATTTCGACAGCAATGCAGTACTTGCAATCAACGGCGGCGATGATGTAGATATCTATTTCACCTGTTCTTGGAGTGCTGATGAATACAATGCATTTGCAAGAAAAGGAGCTTGGGTTCGTCTTGACAACCCTGACAACAATCTCATCGAGCAATATGCTCCTGATCTCTGGAAGACTCTTCCCAGCGTATTAACACAGGGCGCTACAATTAACGGCTCCGATGGTTATGGTGTATATGCAGTTCCCGGTTACAAGGATATTGCTACTCAGAACTGCTGGGATATCAATGTTCCGTTACTTGAGAAATATGGCTATACCGTTGAAGATATCAAGAATGCTGATTACTTCAGCTTCGGCGATATTCTGAAGAAGGTAAAAGAAGGCGAAGGCGATGACTTCTATCCATTATTAGTTGAAGGTAATGTTCTTGAGAGAATGGTTAACAACTCCATCATCGTAACCGGTGATTCAGGAACTAACAATCTTCTTTCCTACTATATCAATCCTACTGATACAGCTGCAGAAGGTATTTATGGCAACAAGCTTCTTAGCAAATTCGAAACACCGGAATATAAGAAATTCGTTGAGAAGACACGTGAATATTTCTTAGCTGGTTACATTGATCCTGCTATGGGTAATGCAAATCAGGCAAATGATACTCGTTCCGCAAAACAACTTACCGGTGAATACTTAATCGGAACACAGAGCTATGCTCTTGGTTACGAAGTACAGGCAAGTGGTGAGCGTGGATTTGAAGTAGCAATGGTTCCTTGCACACCTGCTTATGTTGATACAACCTCTTCCCAGGGTGCTATGATGGCTATCTCTACAGCATCTGAGAATCCGGAACGTGCGATGATGTTCCTTAATCTGTTGAATACAGATCCTTATTTATTCACACTTCTTGATTACGGCGTAGAAGGCGTTCATTATAATATCGAGAATGGCGAAGCAGTATTTACTGACAAGCGTGCAGATTATACTCCTTGGACCAATGGTATGGGTAATGTAACACAGCTTCCTCCTCAGAAGGGTCAAGGCGCTGATTTCTGGGATGGCTTTAAAGCATATTATGGTTCTGCAAAAGAGATCCCGATCCTTGGATGGGCATTCGATGGTACCAGTGTTGAGACAGAGATGGGTGCTTTAGCTAACGTAGCTGCTGAGTATGCATTGGCTCTGAATACAGGAACTGTTGATCCTGCAGAGAAGCTGCCGGAATACATCCAGAAGTTAAAGGACAATGGTATTGATAAATTTGTTGCAGAAGCTAATACACAGTTAGAGACTTTCTTGTCTGCAAAGAGTAAATAAACGATAAATTATGATTTTAGGGGTCCGGCAGTTTACCGGACCCCTTTTGCATATACGCAAATTGAGATTGATAGGAATAATTCTTTTATTATTCT
>JAQZBA010000189.1 GCA_029239365.1 Herbinix sp.
AGAGTGAATTATCTATTCCACACAGAGAGTAAGGAGATTAATATTTTAATTTCTCTTGAGGGGAAGGGAGAACTTACCTTATCGATTGGTTCAGAAGAAGAAAGAATTCAGGTAACATCGAAAAGTACATATTCAGCCATTATGAAAGTAAGCAATGACAATAGGAACTACTTATGGGTCTCCTGTACGGCTGGGACTATAAAAATTGATCACATTAACATATCTCTTCCAAAGGATATGCAAATCTAAGGAGCTTGTTGAGCATGTTGATGTGATGCAATATGATCTTAGTGAAATAAAAGAGTCGTGATATCACTTAATCAGGGTTTGATCTTAAGTATTTTCCATAAATTGTCGATATAATGAAAGAATTTATTCTTAATTTAATGTATCTTGCTTGATTTATAAATTTAGAAAGGTGGAGATGGATTGTTAGCTTTTTATATTACCATGCTCGAAACAGAGCAGGAACGTAAGAAAATGGCCGATATCTATGAAGAGCATAAACACGCTCTACTTATTTATGCTTTGAAGGTCACTGGATACAATCAAGCAATGGCTGAAGACGCTGTACATAATGCTTTTATTTCTATTATAAAAGAGAAGGAAAAATATTTTTGTTTGGACAGTAGGGATTTTCGATTCTCAGCCGTTATTATAGTGAGAAACAAATGCATAGACTTGTTAAGAAAAGAAAAGCCATATGCAAACATTCCTATCAATGAATTGGAGATATATCTCGAATCGAACGAGAAACCGATTGACGAGCAGGTTATTATTTCATCAGAATACGCCGCCATTCGTAGGCATATGGCAAATATCGATGAAATCAGCAGACAGGTGCTCATAATGAAGTATGCATTAGGTATGTCATACAAGGAAATTGGTGAGAAGTTAAATATGACTCCGAAGCATGTTGACACACGGATTTTAAGAGCCAAAGAAAAAGTAAGAAAGCTTGCAGAAAAAGAGCTCTTTAACAAAACGAATCTATATAAAAGGGGTGAGAACAAATAAATATGAAGCAGATTGATGACTCCGTATTTGAAGCGTTGTTTCGCCAGGCCATTATAGCCGATTATAATGAAGAAATTGATTCGATTCCTCCAAAGGAGAGGCTGATGGAGATAATATCGTTCTCACCTGAATTTGAAGTGAGAATGAAGAAATTATTTACTCGTGAGAAGCAAAAGGATCTATTTAGGAAGGTGTTAAAATATGGCAAGCAAGCAGCCGCAGTTTTTGTTGTGGCAACAACTGTAGTGTTCGGCATGTTGCTCTTTAATTCTGAAGTCAGAGCGGCTATTAAAAATACGGCCGTAGAATGGTACGATAAATTTACCTCGTTCATCTTCCAGGGTGATTCTGATACAAACGAAAAGACAGAATGGCAACCGGAGTATCTGCCAACGGGATATCGAGAAAATTCGAATGATAAACTCGGTAAGGCAACAAATATTGAATATATTAATGATCATGACGATACGATTTATCTTTCCTATAGACCCGAAGGAAATAATACTAACATATCTGTTGATAATGAAAACCATCTAGTAGAAAGTGAAACCATTAATGGGCATGAGGCATATATTGCTAAGGCAACTAATGATGATTTCGAAAATGGGGTTATCTGGAACATGGAAGGATATACATTCAGCATCTGGAGTAAGTTACCTATAGAGGAACTGATTAAGGTAGCACAATCGATATATTAGTTAAAAATCAACAAATTTATATTTTTTTACAATTTTTCTTGTAGGGAAAATGTTCTTTCAAACGATTATATAGGAAGGCAATTAAGCCTTACTAATGTTGAAAGGACGTGATTCCAATGAAAGTTAAAAGACTGGCGGCATTTTTGTTGGGCGGAACGCTTTTTCTAGCACAAAGCATTTCGGCTCAAGCACAAATGCCGTCTACTGCATTACAAGGTATCGAAGGCGATGTGTCCATATCTCCGCAATGGACTAATGTAAATGATATCACACTCGACCTGTACTTTGAAAATGGCGAGGCTGGTTGTTCCGGCAAAATAAGAGCACTCTCCGGGACGACAAAAATATCCGCAACATTCAAGTTAGAGCGGAAGATTTCATCAGGATGGGCACTTGAAAAATCATGGGGTCAAAGCTCAAGTACCGATTCACTTTCGTTTTTCGGCACAGACGCCGTGTTGCCAGGGTATACATATCGCTTAAGCGTTACTGCCGATGTTACTAGAAATGGTATGACAGAGACGGTAAGCACTTCGGTGGAAGGATACTATTAACTTATGAAATTGATGGGAGGTTAGAACAATGAAAACTAAAGTGTTAGTATTAGTTTTAGCAATTTTATTGGTCTTCTCAACAAGTACGAGTATTTATGCGGCGAGCATACCTGTTGATGAAAAAGATGTCAGAATTATCGATCTGAATGGTAAGGAAGAAATAGGAACTAAGGTTTACAGTTTCTTTCAGAGTTTCTTTCATATTCTGGAAACAGGAGATATTTCCATTCTTAATGATGTAGCAGATGATGCAAATTCATATCTGCTTCTCAAAGAAATGGAATACAAACATAACTTCTATAGCACATTTCATGAGGACATATCTGATGTTGTTATCACACAGTTTCTTATGAAAGAAATTGAATATGCTCTAGACCGAACGAATGTAATTGTATATGTATCTGCCAGTTTTAAGTTTAACGGAACAGAACAAACTTCATTTGGTTCTTTATATCGAGTAAGTTTAATTGGTGATACAATAGCAACAATTGATACGACTACTGTGGAGAATCAAATGATAAAGGATTCTGTTAGCATCAGAAAATCAAAAGCAGGGTTACGTAGTGAAACTGCATTAGTCGATGAGATTTCTATCATTGATGGTATTTTCACAGAAAAAACTGACATGCTTTTGCAAGAAAAAATATTAGCTGATGATATGAAAGATACGGTACAAAATACTGGAGCTGAACAGCAACAGAGCTTAGATACACCTATGGCTCCTTTAGCCGTTAGTGTTAGCTATACTGCTTCTGACGCCAGATACTATGGATGGTGGTTCGGAGACCATTATGAAAACTACATTTTCAAGAGAGCGTCACTAGATTGCACAAACTTTGTTTCTCAGTGTTTATGGGCAGGATATGGAGGCACTAGTGGTTATAGTATTTCAGATATCGGATATGATGCAACATCGAGCAATAGTACAGCAGTGGCGCTAAGACAAAGAGCGGCAGCTGACTATAGACAAGTATCTGGTTCATCAGGTTGGTATGGAAGAAATTATGATTCACCTTATGGAGATCCGGTCTCATCATTTTGCGGAGTTCCTAGTCTTTGGGATTGGGTAACAGTAAACACAGGAAATGGCCCGAAGGCAACAGGGTATAATAATGGATCTCTTTATACTAAATTATCAACACCAATGAAGCAAGGTGATGTGCTTCAATTTTATAACAACGATACATCTACTTGGTACCATTCTGTTTTTGTAGTAAGTACAACAGATTATAATGTAAGCAATTACACAAATGTCAGAGTGGCACAACATGATTCTGAACATTATAGCCGTCCACTGGATGAACTAATCCAATATTTTGGCGGTTCAAATTGTAAAATGAGACTTTTACGGTTTGGCTCTACAACTTTCTCAAGTTAATATTTGTGGCCTATAGGGGTTTTATCTAATGGCAAACCCCTATAGGCCTAATGATTGGAGGAATAATTATCTATAGGCGATTCTTTGGGTTTGTTATTATTATGATCATGCTATTATCATCCTGCTCGATGAATAAACCAAATATTGATTACACTCTGGGAAGAAGTCCGTTTTCATCGTTTATTAATTCATCAGGAGATGAGGTCTTCTTCAAGTCTTTTGTCCTCTATAATGGCGGAGATAACAACGAATTAAAAGAATATCGTTATCAAGGGCTGTTTCGCAAAACACAGAGTAATCATGAGCCTGAATTAATTTATGAGAATTTTAGCCATGGATTAAACGTATATTCTGATAAATTATACTTTATAAATACGCAACATCAATTGTTAGAATATGATATTCTGACAAGTAATATTACGACTATTGCGGGAGATGCTGTTCAATCCGTTTCTGAGTGCCTTATTATCGATGATACACTATTTTATATTGTAGAAAATATTGCAAATAGTACATGCATATTATATACTTATGATTTAATACAAAAAGGTTATAAAGAAATTGCAGATAATGTATATTGGGAAAGATTGAACCATTTTAAAGACAACATTCAGTTCTGGGATAAAAGTGGTAATCCTAAAATATATAAAACCAGCACGGATGAAATTATTGAATACGGCCCTTTCGATATGGAAGTTATTCAATTATTGGATAATGAAAAGGTCATTGGTTATAAGGATAGAACATTTATCCAATGTGATCTCGATGGAGATAATAAAGTGTCCTTATTTTCTGTAGATAATCTTTATAACATCGTAGTTACACAAAATGAGATTTTCTATTCTACTGTTGATAAAGAAACTTATACGCAATTATTTAGATTTTCTTTTTCCTCTAAAAGGAGTAAGAAGATAGCAACAACAGAATTTCCTATCGTTGGCTATGCTGGTACTTATGTTTATTGTGCATCTACTACCGGAATTGGAGATTTACAACGTATCGATACTAATGCAGGTGAAATTGAAGCATTTGATGATAGAGCAAGAGTAAATTAACTGAAAGAATCATCTGAATAATTACTAATAATAGCACTATACTAACTTCAAAAAAGGCGGTGGGGATAATATGAAGGAACGGTTCAAGAACGTGATGAGCTTTAGAAAAATTATTACATGGATTATCGTCGCTTCGGTAATCCTCTTTGCTGTATTGATCGTGGTATTAGTCGTGAGCTATGCGACATTAGAAAACAACCGATATAGCAATGTTGATGAAATTGTAACGTCTCAACCATCGTCAGAAGTGACAATCTTTGAACTCTCTTACTCAGAATTGTCACTTGAACAAATGGTAGGCTTGGAAATGGTGGTACTAGACTATGCGTCAGACGATATTGTGATTTTCCATGACTATTTCGGGCTGTTTGTTTATGATCTTAATAAACAGAACATCGTCCGCAGCCTGGACTTGAAACCAATCGGATGTACCTCAACACAGGGTGACGATTACTGCGAAGTTACAGTAAGCGCTGATGGAAATAGAGTACAGCTTCACTCTATTAGTAACAAAAATATGTACGTCTATTCTGTTTTAGATAATACCTTGAGCGAAACAGTTTATGAAATTATGAGTGATCATTTTAGCAGTTTCGCCCTGATAGAAGATGTTATTGATACATCACAGCTTGGAAATTATAGCCATAGTGCTGAAGAATTCGAGAACGGTGAATACGGATATCTTTATACTTCTGACTTGACACTAGGGACACTCACCTATGTTAGAAATGATAAGATATTTTGGATCTTCGAGAAAGACAACTGGGATAGTAATTCCTCAACGTATACCGTAACCGACAGCGATGTGGTCTCAGCAAAGGAAGCAGTGATATCGTATTATCAAAATACTGCGTTCAAAAGCCTTGTGAGCGATATTTCTCAGATAATAGACATTTCTAAATTTGAATCATCAGTAATTCCTCATAGAGTAAAGGACGTTGTGATCGCATTCTATGTCACTATGTCTGATAACTCAAAAAGAATGATCGTTTTTACGAAAGAATTAAGTGGAGAATGGGAAGTCATCAACGAAGGTGTTTGAGCTGGAGTATAATTAGCAGAAAGTGCTATTAGGTTAGTGATTAATTTCATCTAAGATAAATTGAAAGCTTACAATCGTAGTTGATTGTAAGCTTATTTATGTTAGGATTTGTCGCTACATCCGTTCGCTTGACGGATATAAAAACTGTGATCAGGAAATTGTATGAAAACGGAAAATTCTATTTTACATTAATGCGTTGTCGTGGTATAGTGACATAGTGGTGTAGTAATTATAGGAAAAGGATAATAACAAGAATTGAGTATAAGTGAACGAAATAAGAAATAATATAATCTTATCGAACAAAAGAAAACCTATGAATAAGGAGAAAAACATGAAACTCAAAAGTAAACGAGTGATACCTGTTATTGCTGCGATAGCAATACAATTATGTCTGGGTACAGCCTATGTTTGGAGTATATTCCAATCCGGAATAGCGAATAGCATCTTCGGAGGAGACAATGCCGCAGCCGGATTATCGTTTTCATTATTGCTTGCCATGCTTGCAGTCGGAGGCACCTTAGGAGGTAAGCTGCAGGTCAGATTTGGTCCTCGTATCATCGTTATATCCGGTGGGATAGTATTAGCTCTCGGATTCTTTCTGGCTTCCTTTGTAACAGCATCGGCACCATGGCTGCTTTGGATGACCTATGGAATTATGGGTGGAATCGGCATGGGCCTTACCTATTCGACTACCATAGCCTGTGTTCAGAAGTGGTACCCGGATAAAAGGGGCTTTATCACCGGTTTAATCGTCGCAGCATTGGGCTTCGGTGGTGTAGTATTTACTCCTGCGATAGAATTTCTTATTGAATATTTTGGTGGTATCGGTGTTGGAGAGTTAAAAACCTTTATGGTACTAAGCTTGATTTTCATAGTGGTATGTACGATTGGTGGATTTTTTATTGTTAATCCGCCAAATGGTTATATTCCGGAAGGATATACACCACCTGTAGTTAACTCGGCAAATGCAAATTATGATTATACTCCCGGTCAGGTATTAAGAATGCCGCAATTTTATATCGTTATCATTGCGATGATGTTGGCCTGCATGGGTGGGCTTATGATGATTGGATTTGCAAAACCAATTGCAATTGCTAAGGGTATGGCGTCAACTGCAACTGTCGGAGTTTTAATTATATCTATGTGCAATTCCTTTGGACGATTATTCTGGGGTTGGGTATCGGATAAATTAGGGAGGAAACAAACTATCATAATCTTATTGGCCGGAACAGCCTTACTTTCTCTTTCGGTAAATATGGCTATCAGCTATTTTATTTATATACTCATAGGTTTAATCGGATTTCTGTATGGTGGATTTTTAAGTACATTTCCTTCCCTTACGGCGGATTTATTCGGAAGCAAATATATGGCAACAAATTTTCCTCCTATATTGCCGGATATTATAAAAATATTGCAGCAGAGGATATCAACCTTATGTTCCCTGCATTTGTCATTGCATCAATTGCCGCTTTGATTGGTATTGCGTTTATTTCGTTGTTAAGGAAACCCAAAAGAATTTAATGAATTGATTCAGTACAATATGTATTGAATAATATGTAAAAATATGGTAATATGAATATTGCGATAAGAAGAACAGTTGTCCCTTTTATCAGAAAAGCCTGTATACAAATGAGTAGATACAAGCATATTTCATGAATAGCATTGTTACATCAGTGTTATTCGATAAAGGGGTCACGATACCAAGAAGGGCGTGACTATTAAGTTACACCCTTTTTTGTTGTATAGAAAAGTTCGTCTATATGATAAAAAAACGCTCTGCTATGGGTGCGCACTCACGCAGATTGGTAGATGTTCGTCTAATCAAAATTGAGTATTAACATATGGTGAGGAGGAAAGAGAAGAATGAAAAATCGAAACAAAGTGAAACAAAAATGGATTGCTCAGATTCTTGTGGTGGTAATGATACTTACTACCGTGCTTACAGCAGCACCGCCACAACAAGTATCTGCGGCAGTGTCATCCGAGGTTCAAAGCACCGTAACCGAAAGTACAATTACTTCGAATGTAGCATCCGGCAGTGCAATCACACTCACGACGCCAATCAGGCTTAGTACGACAGCCGGGGCAGTTACAGGTGCCGCTATAAAGTTTAAAGTAAATGATGGGGTGGAGCAGGAATACATAAATGAATTTACGCTGGGTGGGAATGGTGTAAGCAGTGTGGCGGAAAGTGCCACGGTTACAGCATATACCTACTTAATGCAAGATGCAGGGATAAGAAGCGGTAACACTACGTTCACTTATACAATTGATACAACACCTACATTACCGGCGGTGAAAGACCTGTTCTTCTCGGAGTATGTAGAAGGAAGCAGTAATAACAAGGCAATTGAGATATATAACGGAACCGGCGTTGAGGTTAATCTGTCAAATTACAGCGTTTACCTCTATTCGAATGGTACAACCACCGGAACGAAAACCGCATTAAGCGGAACACTGGCAGTTGGTGATGTGTTCATACTCTATAATGCTTCGGCAAGCGATGCCATTAAGTCGGTCGGAAATCTGTCCTCCTCAGCGGCTAACTATAATGGTGATGATGCATTAGAATTACGCAAGGGCGATGTTATTATCGATGTCTTCGGAAAAGTAGGAGAACGTCCCGTACCTTGCTGGTCAGAGGGAGAGAAGAGCACTCTGAATAAAACCTTGGTTCGCAAGGCGGCAATTCAACAGGGCAATACTACTTTTTCCCTGAGCGAATGGGATCAGTATGATCAAGATACCATCACCTATCTAGGCAATCACACAACGAGTGGTGGTGAGATTCCGGTTACGATTGCAGCGGTTACTGCAATACCAAATGGAGGAGAAGTTCTCTCCGGTTCGGATGTCCAGCTTCAATGTGTAACTACAGGTGCAGCGATATGGTATAAGAGTAACGGTGGGGATGCGACAGAATATACTGCCCCGATCACCATTACAGAGAATACTACAATTGAAGCCTATGCAACAAAGGATAGTGCCGAAGGTCCTAAGAATTCCTTCGTATACACGATTGGAGATGGTGAGACAACCATATCGGAAGCGAGAGCAATCTTTTCTAATCCGGCCATTCCCGTGAAGAAAGCAACTGTTACCGGTATCGTTACCTTTATCGATGGTGGAAATGTGTTCATGCAAGATGCCACAGCCGGAATCGACGTTTATTTCAGTGGCGGTACGGTATCCACCAAGCCGGAAGGTCTGGCCATCGGCAAAGAATTAACGGTAACAGGTGACCTGACCGAATACAAGGGATTGTTGGAAATAACAAAATTAACAAAAGCAATGGTTGGAGAAGCAAAGAATCTTCCGGAACCGAAGCTGATCAATCTGAATACCATCGATGCAGCAGGACTGGAGGCGATTGAGTCACAGCGCATAAGGATCGAAGGAGTTACACTTGGTACGATTAACACCGGCGGAGACACACCGATAACCTCATCGGAAGGGAAGACGCTGAACCTATACAGGATGCCCGCATTAACAGAAATCGTTACAGGTGATTTGATTGATGTCATCGGTGTACTTGGACAATATACAAATTATCAGCTTAGAGTTGCAGATGAAGCTCATGTCACTAAATCAATTGATCATTACGGACCGATCATCAATATGACTAACCCGGAGGAAGCACTGGCAGGAAAGGATTATCGTGTCATTGCAGTAGTCACTGACAGTACCGGAGTGAAAGAGGTAAAGTTATCCTACGATGTGGATGGAGTGGCAGCGACCGAAGTTATCATGGTGAAGAAAGTGGCGGGGCAATATGAGTATATTATTCCTGCTGCGCATTTGAAGGGAACGAAGTTAAATCTAACCATCACAGCCGTTGATACCATGGAACCGGCTAATATCAGTACGAATAGTATGGAGAAGTCCATCAAGGATCTACCGCGAATCGTAAGTGTCTTACCGGAGCCTGATTCGAATACCGGAGATGGTGAAGATAAGCCTTCGATTGTGGCCGTCATTGAAAATGCCGGAGAGACACCTACCATCGACCTGAAGGTAGATAATAATGCAGTCCTGCCGGTAGTTACAACTACAAATGGCCTCCATACGGTAACCTACAACACTCCTTCGGCATTAAGTGTAGGAGAGCATAGTGTCACAATTATGATTACCAGACAGGATTTGAAGACACTGACCTATACCTGGAGCTTTTATGTCGGCAAGCGTGATTACAATGTATACTTCGGACAGATTCATTCTCATACTACGTTATCAGATGGCGCCGGTGAGGTGGAGGATGCTTTCGCGTATGCAGCGAAGACCGCAGAGAACCTGGATTTTCTTGCAATAACGGATCATTCCAACAGCTTGGAGGAGATTGCCGGAACCAATAATATTGCAAATGCAACAAATAGTTCTAAATGGATCAGAGGAAAGAAAGCAGCAGCGGATATTACAGCAGAAGTTGAGGGCTTTGTCGGTATCTATGCCTATGAGATGACCTGGTCAGGCGGAAGTATAGGGCATATGAATACCTATAATACCCCGGGCTTTGAAAACCGCAATAATGCCCCGTTTAAGACAACAACAGCATTAAAGACCTATTTTGACGCATTAAAGACACAGCCCGGGTCGATATCTATGTTTAACCATCCTGGAGATACCTTCGGTGATTTTGGAGATTTCTCTAACTATGATACAGAGATTGATAAGCTGGTTACCCTAATTGAGGTTGGCAATGGGGAAGGCCTTGTACGGGAAAGCGGATATTTTCCTTCCTATGAATTTTACACCCGAGCACTGGATAAGGGCTGGCATTTGGCTCCCGCCAACAACCAGGATAACCACAAAGGAAAATGGGGCGATGCAAACACAGCTCGAACCGTAATCTTAGCAACAGAACTAACAGAAGAAGGAATCTATGATGCGATGCGAGATAAGCGTGTGTATGCTTCGGAAGATAACAATCTTAGTATTCGGTATACACTGAATAATAATATTATGGGAAGCATTCTTGCTGATACACAGGAGCCCGTTAATATCTCAGTAGAGCTTGAGGATACGGAACCGATTGGTAAGGTAGAGATCGTGGTAAACGGTGGAATGGTGGCAGCGAGTAAGGATGTATCCGCATCAGAGGAAATTGTTAGCTTTACACTACCTTCGAACTATTCTTATTATTATGTCAGAATTACACAGATGGATAAGGATATCGCCGTAACTGCTCCGGTATGGGTTGGAGAAGTTGAGAAATGCGGTATCTCAAAATCCGAAGTGAACAAAGAGCTGGCGCTTAAGGGTGAGGAGATTGCAATCACAACCTCCTATTACAACAATGAAACATTACCGATGGATATCAATAAGCTGGAGTATAGTATCAATGGAAGCATTATCAAGACAATGACAGATCTGGGTACAGTTCCTTCCTTGGGTCAAGGGAAAGCGGTATTAAGGTACACAAGCCAGACCTCAGGAAGTGTCAATATTGATGTGAAATTATACGTTACCTTGGATGGAGTTGAGAAGGTATTTACCGATGTAGTCAAGATAGTATTCTATGATCCGAGTAATGTTACTAAGGTATTGATCGACGGAACTCATTTTAATGATTATGTGTACGGGTATTATTCCGGTAACATGACTAACTTTACGAAGCTTGCTGCGAAGGAAATGACTCAGGTCGAAGTAGTAACCGATGCAGCAAAATTGACCTCCGAGGCTTTGGCTGAGGCGAATATGCTGATTATTACTGTTCCGGCAAGATGGGCAGGATATCTTAACTATGAATCAAAGCCTACGGTGGTATCTCCATTTAGCGTGGAGTATATCTCTATGGTGAAAGAGTACGTAGACAAAGGTGGTAACATCATTATCTGCGGTATCTCAGACAGAGAAGACAGACCGGATTCCTTGGGAACCCAGGCATCCACTCAGATCAACAAATTATTGGCAGGGATTGGATCCACGACGAGGATTAATAGTGATGAAGGAACGGACTTCACGACGAATAGCGGTCAGGAATACCGCCTGCACTTTAAGAACTTTAACATGGCTTCCCCGTTCTTGGAAGAAGTAGTTGCAGCGCAGCAATACAGTATGTATAAAGGTTGTTCCGTACTACTTAATCCGGCAGCAGTTGCTGCAGGGAATGTAGAGTGGCTGGTGAAAGGACATTCTACGACGGAGACCAAGGACATCAGAGCCTACGATGCGAACTATGTCGCACAGACGAAAGGCGAGGTAGTCGTATTAGCCAGCGAGAAATTAGCCGGAGGAGGCTTTATGCTGGTTGGTGGTTCTGTATTTATGTCAAACTTCGAGGTTCAGGCAGAATTAGATAATTTCGGTGATCTGCAATATGCGAACTATAACATTATTCTGAATGCAGTCAAGAAAGCGCAGAAGGATATCGTTATCACCCCGATTGCCCAGGCTAGAAAAGGAACTAAGGGAGAAGTATATACGGTTGAGGGGACAGTAACAGCAGGTACAGAGACCGGTAATGCTTTCTTTGATACGATTTATATTCAGGACCTTACCGGTGGAATTGATATCTTCCCGGTGAATGAACAAGGAATCAAGCTGGGTCTGAAGGTAAGAGTTACCGGTACCCTGGCGGAGTATGAAAACGATCTTGAACTAATGGTGATGAAAACTACGGTACTCGATACCGGAATAACACCGCTTGAGCCCAAATTAGTAACTACTGCTGCTGCGAATGATTATGCGGCAATCGGTGGCGAATTAATTAAGGTGAAAGGTGTAGTGACAAAAATAGTAAAAGTAGAGGGCACGGTATCATATTTCCTAGTGAAGGATTCTAGCACAACACCAATCAGAGTATTCATCAATGGCTATATTGGAAGCCGAACTGGTGTGGATCCTACCTTAAAGCTTGTAGTAGGTGATACGGTTACCGCAGTGGGCTTATCCTCCATGGATACCGAGGGGGTTCGGATTCGCGTGCGTGACCGTGCTGAGATCACAATCGAGGCTACACCACCGGTCACACCACAACCGGATGTTACGGTTACACCGTCACCGATTCCGACAGTAACACCTGCCCCGACGATAACAATAACGTCAGATAAAGATAGCTTAATGGTCTCCGTAGATCTGACAGGGGAAGTGATTACGGATGAAACGAAGGAAATCACATTGTCATTGATAAAAGAAGATATATTAAAACAGATAGCAGAGTCTGGTATTCTGAATCTGAATATTTCATTGAAATTACCGGAGGCTGCTTATCAGAATCCGGAGCTATTGCTTAAACTTGAAGCTTGGATACTACAAACGCTTAAGAATTCCAATAAGAACCTAATGGTATCCATGCAGGATAAGTCTGGTAAGATGCTATATACATGGAATTTCGCAGCGGAGGATTTGGCTGAATCAACCAATGAGATTACCGATGTTAACCTGTTCCTATCAGTAGATGAGGTTGCCGATCATGAGGAGCTTGCAGGCTCATTGGGAACTGAGGAGAATACCCATGGTTTGGTGATTAACTTCGGTCATCACGGAACTCTACCCTCTCAGTCAAGCGTAAGAATATATGTCGGAGACCGACAGGGAGTTACACCGGGAGGCGAGGTAATCTTATACTATTACAATTCACTATCAGGTAAATTAGAGACACTGCCCTACAGCACCTATGTGGTGGATCAGGACGGCTATATTACAATTCAAATTGTGCATTGCTCTGATTATGTAGTGTTGCCGGAGAAAGCACCATCTCATCAGATTACCTCTCTGCTTAACCAGATTTCTATTCTGGTGATGAAGAAGATATTATACGTGGGTGAGAATACCTCTATGAAGATTGAGCTTCCTTCGACTTTAGAATTGGTAGAGTCACTTAAGACCAGACCCTCACGGTCAGCTGTAGGCGGGGTTGTGATTACTTATCAATCCACTAATAAGAAAGTCGCTACAGTGGATAAGAATGGTAATATTACTGCGAAGGGTGTCGGGAAGGCCAATATCATAACTTCCATCACCCTATATAGTGGCAAAACGAAGATTATTACTACAGGAATTACAATTAGGAAGCCGTACCTCACCATGAATACGAGAACAGGTTCAATGAAGGTGGGAGAAACCTTTACGTTTGAGGCTAAAGGTCATGGAATAGATATGAATAGCATCCAATGGACATCATTAAAGAAAGGGATTGTTATAATCGACAGGGAGACCGGCCTGGCGAGGGCAGAATCAGTCGGTACCGATTATGTAGTCGCTACCATTGGCGATGTAAGTATCAAGTGGAAGGTAGTAGTGAAATAACCTGAAAATCCACTGCCTGAAGAACTGACTGCAGCATAGATGAGATACCTGATTTCATATTAATTTTATTAGATTAATAACTGAACAGAATATAGGGAGAGGACGACATGTCTGGTGGCATGTCGTCCTCTCCCTTCTCTTTGTTCATAACAAGTGAATTAATTAATTTCTCTTGTTTACATTCTACTGTCCTTGATTATATCGGGAAGCGCTTTCGCGTCCATTATAATTTTTTAAATAATTTAATGATATTAAACAGTCCACTTTTTTTATGATGGGTATTCATAAAGAAGTTTTCACAGTTATAATATCGTTCGGAGGTAATCAAACTGTTAGGAATATTTGAGGTATACTCCGATGGATTAATATATATATTTGTGCTGCTGATATACATGTAGGTATCCTCCTTATATTGTAATAAATGTGATATGTGGAAATAAAAGCTTATTTATACATATATTATAATCATGAATTGACTTACTGTAAATAATCTGATAATCTAAAATTATAACAAATATTCGTGCTGATAATACAAAACATATGTTTTCATATGTAAAAACTGGATTGAGAGGGTGGAGTAATGGCGATACGATTTTGGGAGATCTATGAAGAGACAAAGGAACAGTTTCGCCTGAAGATAGTGGCCGGGAAAGCAGGAATGGATACGGTTGTCAGCTGGGTTCATATGCTGGAGGATGAAACCATCGT
>JAQZBA010000190.1 GCA_029239365.1 Herbinix sp.
ATAAACGTTCCAATTTTCTTCCAAAACCACATGATAATGGGATAAAATTACACTCACATACTAACTATGGTGTCCCATAATCCTACTTTATATGATATCTTTAAATTCCCAAATAATCAAGCATAATTTTTAAAAAAATTATTTTATTTAAGTCTTTTTTATCTATTCTGTCGGATTTTTTCGTTTTCCAATGATGTTTTGTGTTCCTTTTACATAATTTCTCATATCAAGTGTAATCTTCATTCCCTTTGCTTCTTCCAAAATGTTGTTTAGCTCAGAGAGAGCTTCATCATAGGTACTTTTTTTACCAAGTAAAACCTTGACATCTCCGCAGTCTAGCGTCACTTCATAATCACTGCTGAAGGTAATTGTGTCAACATCAAGTTCATACTTATTAACTAATTGAGTTAGATTAATAATAACATCAAATAATTCATCCTTTTGTACTTCAAGCTTTTCACTGAGCATTATTTTGTCAAATTTCAAGCCTTTAATTACAGGTATTTCTTCGAGTCTCTGAGAGGAGCTTTCAACAATGATGCCATCCTTGTCAAAATACATATGCTCTCCCATAAATTCTACGCATCCGGCTACCATTTTCTCATATACATATACTGTGATAGTATGCGTATCTGACATAGTGACATCAATCTTCTCCACAAAAGGAAGCTTTACCGTAGTAAAATATTGATGTTTTAAGTATAGATAGAGTGAATTCGAATCAATCTTAGTTTTAATAAGCTCACTTGTAATCTGTTCTGAGGTATATCTTCTGGTTCCTACCACCTCAAGCTTCTTAATATAGAAGCTACTGATAAACAAAACACTTGGTATACCAAGGATAACAAGAATAAGAATTAATTGCTTGCATAACCTTACCAGCACATTGTTCGAATTTCTTGATCTCATTCGATTCATTCTTTAGCTCCCATATCGTATTCTCATTCCGCGGCATTCTCGCTGCAGTATCTGGTTTGCGCTCCAATTGCAGCTAAATCTCTGCATATATCTTCATAACCCCGTTCAATACTGGTTGCATTACGTACAATTGTCGTACCCTTAGCAGCCAGACCGGCGATAATCAGTGCTGCTCCACCACGTAGATCATGTGCTTCCACTACTGCACCCTGTAACTGCTTTACTCCTGTAATGATTGCTTTATTTTCCTTCGCATCCAAAGTAATCTTGGCACCCATTTTCGCTAGATCATTGACATTCTGAAAACGAGATTCAAATATTTCCTCACTAATGATGCTCTCTCCATCTGCCAGACACAGCACAGACAGAATCTGTGACTGCATATCCGTAGGAAATCCGGGATAAGGTTGTGTCTTTAATAGATCGATGGGAAGAAGTTTTTGTCTGCTGTGAATCGTTATCCTATCTTCTGTAGTATCAATATTACAGCCAATCCGCTTAAGTACACGGAGGGTGGACTCTAGATAACCGGTGGGGGTATTATTAAATATTACATTTCCACCTGCAGCAGCAACTGCCGCCATATATGTTCCTGCAACAATCCGGTCTGAGGAAAGCCGAAATTCCACATCATGAAGCTGGCTCACACCTTCAATTTCAATGAAGGCGGTACCTTTACCGCAGATTCTCGCACCTGCTGCAATCAAATAATTGCATACTTCAACAACTTCCGGCTCCCTTGCAGCATTAAAAATTCTAGTTGTGCCTTTTGCAAGTACCCCGGTAAGAATTACATTCTGTGTAGCCCCAACACTTGGAAATTCAAGAAATATATCAGTACCAAGAATTTGATCAGAGTAACAATGAATCATAGCATCATTTTCACCGATAAATTCCTGTGTTACATTCATTTTACTGATCGCATTCAAATGATAATCAATCGGCCGCTTCCCGATGGAACAGCCACCCGGATATGCAATGATAACATCATTATGTCTGCCAAGCAATGAGCCCAAAAAAAGAATAGAGCTACGCATCTTTGTAACTGATTCCTCCGGAACAGAGGTCGAATTGGCATTCCTACTATCAACATAGAGGGTATTTCCATCCCACGCTGTAGTACATCCCAATTCCTGAAGTATCTTCACCATATGATATACATCAAGTATTTTCGGACAATTCTTCAGTACTGTTGTTCCTTTATTCAGAATAGTAGCAGCAATTACTGGTAATGCTGCATTCTTCGACCCTTGTATATTAAGTTCACCTTTTAATTGCTTACCACCGATGACCTCGATACTAGACATAACACACCTCAGACAATGTAGAAAATATACTACACTATATGTTTCCAGGCCCGTCCACGTGAATTCCTCAGGTGTAATCCAATCAGAAGTAGTTGAGGTCAATAGAATATGACCCTAATGGCTCTTAGTCATAAGTCATCCAATATGTCGGATGGTGAATCTATGTGCCTATGTATGCAGATGGCGCAGACCGGCCGATTGCGGATGCCTTATTCACACTATCCTTTTTCTCCTTTGATTTGATTGGATACGCTAAGCACAATTCCCATCTCAAATAGAATAACCATAACAGAGCTGCCTCCGTAACTGATGAAAGGGAGCGGAATACCTGTGGAAGGAATAGAATTGGTTACTACTGCAATATTGATAAGTACTTGTGCTGCAATATGAGCTAGTACACCGGTAGCAATTAAACCGCCATATAAATCGGTTGCATTGATAGCAATGATAAAGATACGCCATATCAATAATATAAACAGAAGAATTAATGCAAAGGCACCAAAGAGTCCTAATTCTTCACAAATAACCGAGAATATCATATCATTATGGGATTCAGGAATAAAACCAAGCTTTTGCATACTCTCTCCCAAGCCTTTGCCAAAGATACCGCCGGAAGCGATTGCATATAAGCCTTGAAGAATCTGATAACCTTTATCTTCCGTCTCTACATTCAACCAGACTCTGATACGTTCGAAGCGGTAAGGCTCCAGGAATACAAAAATTGATCCAATCGCTATCAGTAGAGCTCCTGAAAAAATAAAATAAAATTTCTTTTTACTTGCGACAAAGCTGATTGCTACCATGATGACTCCAACAATCAATGCAGTAGAAAAATTCTCAATTACAATCAATCCAAGCAAAGGTGATATAAACAGTACGACACGTAAAAAGCCTGTAAACTTATCTAGCTTCTTGGGTGCCAGATTAACTATGTATGCTGTAAAAATGATTACTGCTATCTTTGTTAACTCCGAAGGTTGGAAGCGTCCCAGTGGTCCCATATCAATCCATCGTTTTGCACCATTAATGACCGGTCCAAAGAGAAGAACATAAAGCTGCAGAACAATACACATAAAGTATAGAATGGTAACTGGCTTTAGCTTAATTATGGGCAGATTCTTAATATAAATGCGGTAATCGATTTTCGATACAAAAATCATGATCAAAATCCCCGCTCCTGCGAATAATGCCTGACGCTCCAGATAATAGGTGGCACTGCCATTCAATCTCTGTGCATTGTAGGAGCTGGTACTATAAATCATAACTAATCCAAAGCATACCAGAAATAGAATAAGAAACAGCAAGCTGTAATCATAATAGCTATGCATTTTTCTTTTATTTACATCTCCTACTGTTCTCGCCATACCTACACTCCCAACTACATATTATTAATATCCATTAATCCTATCAAAGCAGCTCTCTAACATATTCTTTAAACAATGTTCCTCGCTGCTCATAGTTCTCAAACATTCCCCAGCTGGCACAGGCAGGTGATAATAAAACAGAATCGCCTTTCTCAGCTTTCTCAGCGCTAATACGTACTGCTTCCTTCAAGTCATTTACCATAATAATATTATGAAATCCATGACGTCTTGCTGTCTCAGCTATCTGTTCCCTGGTCTGACCGAGTAGAATCAAGTATTTTACCTTATCTTCGAAGGCTTCAATCCATTCATCAAAGGAGCTATTCTTATCGTATCCTCCTCCAATCACGATGGTTGGAGTTCTCATCGCTTGGACTGCCTTAATCGAGGCATCCGGATTGGTTCCTTTTGAGTCGTTGTAATAGGAAACTTCGTTGATCGTCTCTACATACTCGATCCGGTGCTCTACCGCACGAAAATTTACTAAAGCAGTATGAATGAATTCCATTGGAATTCCCATGGCTACCGCAATTCCGGTAGCTGCCATAATATTCTCATAACTATGCTTGCCAAGTACCTTCAGCTCATTGATATTAACAACAAACTCTCTCTTGCCACCGGTACTATAATAGATATCCTCACCCTCCAGAAACAGTCCATCCTTTAACTCTCTGGCACTGCTGTAGAAGATAATTTTGGTATTTAATCTGTTGGACATCTCACGAAGAATAGGATCCTCATAATTCAGGACACAAACCTCAGCATCAGTCTGATTCTTCGCTATATTCTCCTTCATCGTGATGTAATTTTCCATGGTATGATGACGGTTCAGATGATCCGGTGTTATATTCAGTATTGCACTGACATCCGGTTTGAACTCATGGATCGTCTCTAATTGGAAGCTGGAAAGTTCAATGACAGCAACCGATTGATCCGTAGTCTCCATTGCAACATCTGTATAAGGATTACCAATATTTCCAACCACATATACCTCTTCATAGTAGGTATTCATGATCTCTCCTACTAAAGTAGTTGTGGTGGTCTTACCATTGGTTCCGGTGATCCCTACAATTTTGCCCTTGGAGATGCGATAAGCCAACTCAATTTCTCCCCAAACAGGGATATTTTTCTCATGAATTCTGACAACCTCAGGGAGATCTATTGCAACACCGGGACTGATTACAAGCAGGTCAAGACCATCGATAATCTCATCCTTAAGTTCTCCTGTTACCAGATGAAAGTTATGCTCTGTATCAAATTTATCCGTAAAATCCTTATTGGTAAGCTTTGTATTAGAATCATATAGAATAACATTGGCTTCTTGTCTCTGTAACAGCCGGGTGGAAGAAATACCACTTTTCCCCGCTCCAAATACTAAGACTCTTTTCCCCTTTAATAGCATATATCCTCCATTCCGCTGTAATCAGCCAATTGTTTTAATTGATACCCATGAGGGCAACTAAACAAAGGATTGCAGTAATAATGGAAAATACCGCAACAACTCTGGTCTCCGACCAACCCATAAGCTCGAAATGGTGGTGGATTGGAGCCATCTTAAAGATACGTTTTCCTCCGGTTAATTTGAAATAACTAACTTGAAGGATAACGGATATAATCTCAACCAAGTAGATAAAAGCTACTAGAATGATAAACAAGGGCATCTGAAGCATGAATGCAGTCGCAGCAACAAAACCCCCTAACGCCAAAGAGCCCGTATCTCCCATGAATACCTTGGCAGGATATACATTATACACCAAGAAGGCCATCAAGCTTCCCGCAACTGCTCCCGTGATTGGTGAAATATCACTTTGCAGACCGATAGCTACCACTGTGAAGAAAGTCGCTATCAAAACGGTTACACTTGATTCTAATCCATCCAGACCATCGGTAAAATTCGAACCATTTACTGTACCAAGTACAACAACCAGGAAGAAGGGTACAAATAAGAAGGAGATATCTGCATATTTTCCACCGGTAAACGGAATCAGCATCGTCGTTCCGATATCGGTATAATTTAAGATATAATAACCAAATACTGAAGTAACAAGAATCTGTCCCACCAGCTTCTGCCAAGCACGAAGTCCCATGGATCGCTTCATCACAACCTTAATATAATCATCCATGAAGCCTATAATCCCGAAGCCGATTGTAACAAATAAAACCGGTATGATTTCATCATAATCCTTGATATAGAGTAATGAAGTAATTGCTATACTAAGTACAATTACAATACCACCCATGGTAGGAGTACCGGATTTTTTCTGATGTGATTGTGGGCCCTCCTCCCGAATGAACTGCCCAAATTTCAGTCTCTTCAGAAAAGGAATTAAGAGCGGGCACAATATCACACAAACAGCAAAGGAAATAATGACTGGTAATATAACTTTTAATTCAGAAAAATTCATAGTATCCTCCATTCCAAATGGAAATGCCAATTGGTGGCATATTTCATATGTATGATCATCTTTTTTCATAACTAGGCTATTATACTGTATTGACCCCAAAAAAACAATATCGAAGTAGGCTTACGAGTAGTGAAATTCGTACTAGTTATTGTGGTTTTCTTTAATTGAAATACAATATCAAGTCACTATCCTTCTCTATCGTCTCCCCTTGAATCGGAAATTGCTCGACCACAAAATCTCCTTCACCAATGGAATACAATTCTCCAAAATCATATATTTTTAATAATTCCTTGACTTCCTTCTTTGTCTTTCCCATAAAATCCGGCATCTGGAAGGAACCAATATTAAACTGTTCTTTCTCTGCTTCGGTATAGCTTTCTTCGATTCCCAAGTAAGGAAGAATATTATCAAATAAGTCTGCAATCACAGGAGCTGCAATGGTACCACCATAATAGATACCAACCGGATCTTCAATTAATACCATTGCTATCACTTGAGGATCATCGGCCGGTGCAAAACCAATAAAGGATGATATATATTTATTACTGCTTCTTGGCAACTTCTCAGAAGTAGCTGTCTTCCCACCAACTCGAAACCCGGGAAGATAAGCACGTTTACCGGTTCCATCCGCAACAACTGCTTCTAGTAACTCCTTCATAGTCTCAGAGGTCTCCTTCGTGACTGCCTCCGAAGTAGTCTCATACTCCAGTTCCCTGATCTGGGTTCCATCTGCAGAACCAATCCGGACACCAAGATGCGGTGTTACAATGGTTCCACCATTGACTACAGCACTGGATGCTACCATTAATTGCAGCGGGGTGATCTGAAACGACTGCCCAAAGGATATCGTTGCAAGCTCAACTGCCTTGATAATATCAATTTTATGCATGATAGAATTGGCTTCTCCCGTTAGATCAATCCCTGTTTTGTTAAACAGACCAAGTTTCTTAAAATAAGAATACATCTTTTCAACTCCAACCCTGGCTCCAATTTCCATGAATACCGGGTTACAGGAATTCTTAATGCCTTCCACAAAATCCTGACTGCCATGCCCCCCTGCTTTGTGGCACCTGATCAACCGGTCCTCCACCTTCTTATAACCCGGGCAGTGAAAGGTATCCGTTAATTTAACGACATGTTCCTCTAAAGCAGCTGTTGCCGTAATTATCTTAAATGCTGAGCCCGGTTCATAAGTATCGCTGATGCAGGCATTTCTCCACATACCATTGAGTAGCTCATTCTTCTTCTCATCACTCAGGGTTTGCCCTTCGTACTCGGATGCTATCTCCTCAATTAATGTATAAGGATCATTGAGGTTGAATTCCGGGACATTCACCATTGCGAGGATCTCGCCATTCTGTGGGTTCATTACAATTAGCTTTACGTTCGAAGCCTGCTTCGCTTCCATCACTTTAAGGGCTGCCTGTTCTGCGTACTGCTGTATATTCATATCCAGGCTGATGTATAGATCATTTCCTTGCTGAGGCTCAATCCGATCCTCCGCTGCATTTTCTATCTCTACGCCATAGGCTGTAGTTAATGTAAGTATCGTGC
>JAQZBA010000191.1 GCA_029239365.1 Herbinix sp.
GCACGAATAAATACCTAAGAATATGGAGGTTTCTCTAGTGGCTCCTGAATTAAATTCAAATGATAATGCCAATAAAAAAATATCTCATATAAAGATGGAATTCATGAAGGCTTCTACGGAGGAAATTCCTGTCCTTCTAGAACAATATAGTATGGATGAGCGAAGCGGTGTCATTACCGTCTGTAATCAATATCGCAATAAAGCCATGTCACTTCAAAAGGAATTAGAACGTCTTGAGAAGATGAAGGTATACGAACAAAAATATAGTAATTATCAATATATCTGTGGTATCGATGAGGTAGGAAGAGGCCCGTTTGCAGGACCGGTAATTGCAGCTGCAGTTATCCTTCCGAAGGATTGTGAGATCTTATATATTAATGATTCCAAACAATTATCTGAAAAGAAGCGGGAAGAGCTCTACGATGAAATTATAGCGCAAGCCATTGCCTTCGGTATCGGAAGCGTACCACCAAATCAGATTGATGAGATTAATATCTTGCAAGCAACCTATGAAGCGATGCGTAAAGCTATTAGGAATCTCAAAGTAAATCCCGATATATTATTAAATGATGCTGTGACCATACCAGGAGTAGACATCAGACAGATACCGATTATTAAGGGTGATGCCAAGAGTGTATCCATCGCAGCTGCGAGTATCATTGCCAAAGTAACCAGAGATCGTATGATGGGTGCCTATCATCAGGTTTTCCCCCAATATGATTTTGCAAGTAACAAGGGCTATGGCTCTGCAAAACATATCGAAGCAATCAAGCAATATGGTCTGACCCCAATCCATCGTAGAACCTTTGTTAAGAACTTTATCACAGAAGAATAAGTATTGTTTTATCATTATGTAACAATCCATGATATGAAACAGTCTAATTAGCTGATCATATGACTTTGCAGTTGCTGTTCAACAGGAGGCAAATCTATGGAAGACATGAATAAGAAACAAAAACCGAAGACTGCCGTTGCTCTTTCCTATGAGCCGAATGAGGATGCGCCAAAGGTTATCGCTTCCGGTAGAGGTTATCTGGCAGATAAGATTATCGCAAAGGCGAAGGAAGCTGATATTCCGCTTTACAAAGATGAAAAGCTTGCCAACACCTTATCTAAGCTGGAAATCGGTGATACAATTCCTCCCGAGCTATATGAGGTGGTAGCCGAGATATTAATATTTGTAGATAATATGGACCGAATTAAAAGTAAGGTTGGCATAAAACATGAATAATCGGGCAGTTGGAACACAATATGAAGACAAGGCAGCCGGATATCTTGAGAAGAATGATTACCGTATTCTGGAACGCAATTTTCGCTGTAGGATAGGGGAGATTGACCTGATTGGTAAGAATGATGGATATCTATGTTTTGTTGAGGTCAAATATCGTTCCAGTTCCTCCAAAGGATTTCCCGCGGAGGCCATCACGCCTACTAAAATGCGACGGATTACTAGAACCGCACAATTTTATATGCTGCTACATAAGCTTCCCGAGAATACTCCCTGTCGTTTTGATGCGGTTGTGATTCTTGAGAATGATTTGTCCCTGATTAAGAATGCCTTTGATGGAATGTAAGCTAAAAGGCATGTTTTATTACTTTAATTTGCGAAATTTACTGCCAAAGCGCAGTACGGAGAATATTATGACTTTTATGAATACTTCTAACGCACAGATTGATTTTTCCATGGAGACACCCTATATTTCTTATCCTGTACTATCTCAAATCAAGTTCATAAAGCACGGCTTTTCAACCCGTTTAGGTGGAGTCAGCGAAGGAATCTACTCTACTATGAACCTTGGAAACGATTCCATTCTCCAGAAGGATGATCCGGCAAAGATTGAGGAAAACTATCGCAGAATAGCCGGAAGCATCGGTGTTGATGTAGAGAATATGGTGATATCGAAGCAGGTACATAAGACCAATATCCGCGTTGTTACGAAGGAAGATTGCGGCATGGGCTTATTTCGTCCCAGAGATTTTGATGAAATTGATGGCTTAATCACAAATGAACCCAATATCACTCTGGTTACAAAATATGCGGATTGCGTTCCGCTCTATTTTGTTGATGTTAAGAATCAAGCAATTGGATTAACCCATTCCGGATGGAGAGGCACCGTTGCAGAAATCGGGAGAATCACTGTTGAAGAGCTATGTAAGAATTATCACAGTGAACAGGGTGATATCATTGCTGTCATTGGTCCTTCCATCTGCAAAGACTGCTTTGAGATCAGTGACGATGTGGCCAGTGAATTTGAGAAAGCCTTCCCTGATGCATATGAAACTGCAATACTAACAAAGAAGGGAAGTACCGGTAAATATTTATGTGACCTATGGGAAGCAAACCGACAAGTATTATTAAAAGCAGGTCTTAGCAGTGAGAATATTCATGTCAGCGAAGTATGTACCTGTTGTAATGATGATATTTTATTCTCCCATCGAAAGACAGGTGGACAGAGAGGCAGTCTGGCAGCCTTCTTATCAATTGTAGGATAGAAGCATTACTGGACTTGTGGGCTAGAAAGAATTTGAAATAAATAGATATATAGATAAAATTGATAGATATGATAAATAGATAAGATAAGATAAGATTGATAAGATTTATAGATAAGATTTATAAATTAGATTTTTAGATACGATTTTTAATAAGATTTGTATTTAGGATTTGTAGATGAGTTTTCTTGTTAATATTTTCAGATCGATGATAGGTGATTTGCGAGTTCTACATCTGTAGAATTTACATTTCCTGAGAAGATAGAAAGATACGGTGTATGTTATGAAGAAAAAAGCACACATTATTAAAGAAATAGAACCTGGAAGTATTGCTGAGGAGATGGAGCTTACCCCGGGTGATGAGCTGATTTCCATCAATGGAACAGTAATTAAAGACGTTCTCGATTATCACTATTTGTCGAAAGACGAAGAGCTCTCTGTTTTAATCCGTAAACCGGATGGCGAGGAATGGGAGCTTGATATTCAGAAGGATTATGATGATGACCTGGGAATTGTATTTGAAGAAGGCTTGATGGACGAATATCGTTCCTGTCGAAACAAATGCATCTTTTGCTTTATCGACCAGATGCCTCCTGGAATGAGAGATACCTTATATTTTAAGGATGACGATGCCCGATTATCCTTCTTACAAGGTAATTACATCACCTTAACCAATATGAGTGATGAGGAAATCGACCGCATTCTGTTCTATAAGCTTTCCCCGATTAATATATCGGTTCATACAACCAACGAGGAGCTTCGCTGTCGAATGCTTCATAACCGTTTTGCTGGTACAGCACTTGATAAGATAAAGCGCTTGAAGGATGGCGGCATTACGATGAATGGGCAAATTGTACTCTGTAAAGGTTGGAATGATGGCGAAGAGCTGGAGAAAACCATTCATGATCTGGCTGCTTATTTACCGGAGATGCAGAGTGTCTCTATCGTACCGGTCGGATTAACCAAGTTCCGTGAAGGATTAGCAGAGCTTGAAGGCTTCACCAGAGAGGATTCACTGGTGGTACTTGATACGATTCATCGCTGGCAGAATATCTTCTTAACTCACTATAATACGCGCTTCATCTATGGTAGTGACGAATGGTATATTAAGGCGGAGCTACCCATCCCGGATGCAGATTTTTATGAAGGCTATCCCCAGATTGAGAATGGAGTTGGCTTGATCCGTTCCCTTCAGGATGAATTCACCCTGTATTATGACGAGTTATCCGGTGACGACCGGATCAGAGAGCTGTCCCTTGCTACAGGTGTTCTTGCGGCTCCCTATATTAAACAGTTGGTGAACAAACTGAAAATTAAATATCCTAATGTAAAAGTTGAGGTATATACCATTATCAATCACTACTTTGGTACCGATATTACTGTGGCCGGCTTAATCACCGGAGGAGATATTACCACACAGCTTACCGGACAAAAACTTGGAGCAGCACTCTTGATTCCGGATGTCATGCTTCGTAATGGTGAAACCGTTTTGCTTGATGATGTAACAGTAGAAGCAATGGAAAATACTTTACAAACGAAAATACGTATTGTACAATCAGATGGAAAGTCCTTCATTGATTCCATTATTCTGGACAATTACGAGGAACTACGTAGATAAGGACAGGAAAGTGATAGTATTACTATTATTTTCCCTTCAGAACAAGTGAATTGATTGATCAATTCATCTTGAAGAAAAAGAAGTTAATAATTGAAAGGCATAGGTATAATATGAGTAGACCAATCGTAGCTATTGTTGGAAGGCCGAATGTAGGTAAATCAACACTGTTTAATGCCTTGGCAGGAGATCGTATCTCCATCGTTAAGGACTATCCCGGTGTTACCAGAGACCGCATTTATGCTGACGTAACATGGCTTAATTCACAATTTACAATGATAGATACCGGTGGTATCGAACCGGACAGCAAGGATGAGATGCTATCTTATATGAGACAGCAGGCTCAAATTGCTATCGATACAGCAGATGTTATCATCTTCTTAGTAGATGTCAGACAAGGACTTGTCGATTCGGATTTTAAGGTGGCGGATATGCTTCGACGTTCTGCTAAGCCTGTAGTACTGGTAGTTAATAAAGTAGATAGTTTTGAAAAGCTGATGCCGGATGTATATGAATTCTATAATCTGGGTATTGGTGAGCCCTTCGCTATATCTTCCTCCGGTAAGCTTGGCTTTGGCGATATGCTGGATGAAGTAACAAAGTATTTCAAAAAAGGAAATACGGAGGAAGCCATCGATGAGCGTCCGAGAATTGCGATTGTAGGTAAGCCTAACGTAGGTAAATCCTCCATCGTGAATAAATTAGTCGGTGAAAACCGCGTTATTGTATCGAACATTGCAGGTACCACCCGTGATGCGATTGATACGCCAATCCGCCGTAATGGTAAGGATTTTATACTAATTGATACTGCCGGTCTTCGAAGAAAAAGTAAGATCAAGGAAGAATTGGAGCGTTTCAGTATCATTCGTACTGTAACTGCCGTGGAACGTGCCGATGTTGTTGTGCTTGTTATCGACGCAGAAGATGGTATTACTGAGCAGGATGCTAAGATTGCAGGTATCGCACATGAACGCGGTAAGGGTATCATTATAGTCGTGAATAAATGGGACCTGATTGAAAAGAATAATAAGACAGTAAAGGAATATACCCAAGACATTCGCGAGGTTTTATCCTATATGCCTTATGCAGAGATTCTGTTCATATCAGCAGAGACAGGTCAGAGATTACACAAGCTTTTTGAGATTGTTGAGGTAGTTATCCAAAACCAGAATCTTCGAATTGCAACCGGTATTCTTAACGAGATCCTTATGGAAGCAGTCGCACTTCAGCAGCCACCTTCGGACAAAGGAAAACGTCTTAAGCTGTATTATATTACTCAGGTTTCGGTAAAGCCTCCGACCTTTGTAATTTTTGTGAATGACAAAGAATTAATGCATTATTCGTATACCAGATATATTGAGAATAAGATCAGGGAAGCTTTTGGTTTCTCAGGAACATCATTAAAGTTTATCATCAGGGAGCGAAAGGAGAACGAATAAATGATTCTTAAAATCATACTTTGTTTGATTTTTGGATATTTAATGGGATGCTTTTCAACAGCATATTTTGTAGGTAAAATCAATAAGGTTGACATTAGTAAATACGGCAGCGGTAACATGGGGACCACCAATGCACTCCGAACTTTAGGTGCAAAGGCAGGTGCCATAACCCTAATTGGTGATGTGCTGAAAGCAGTGATAGCAATACTCCTAGTTAAATTCATTTTCTTCCCTGGTAATGAAATCATTGATTTATTATCTATTTATACCGGTCTAGGTGTCGTAATCGGACACAATTATCCCTTCTGGCTCAATTTCAAGGGAGGCAAAGGGATGGCTGCAACCGGTGGTGTTATGGCAAGCGTGGACCCACTTATTATTCCTATTGGTCTTCCTTTGTTTGTTCTGGCAATACTGATAACTAAATATGTGTCGGTCGGTTCCCTAGTCATTGCTGTGTTATTTCCTATCTGGATTGCAGTAAGACATCCGGGAGACCTACATATGTTGATTGTTGCATTGCTATTTATGCTACTGGCATTTGTGAAACATCGCTCGAATATCAAACGAATCATGAATGGAACAGAAAATAAAATAGGAAATCGTGTAAAAGTTGAAAAATAAATTCGCTTTAAGTCTACTTAGTAAAGGAGGAGCTTATGAGTAAGGTAAGTGTGTTAGGAGCAGGAACTTGGGGATGTGCTATTGCAATATTACTAGCAAATAGTGGTCATGACGTAACTATATGGACAAAAATCGAAGCAGAAGCTCGTATGCTGAATGAAAATCGAAAGAGTATGAAGAACCTGCCAGGAGCTCAGATGCCTGACCAGGTCAAAATTACTCTCGATTTGGAGGATGCCTGCAATGACAAGGATCTATTAGTAATGGCTGTGGCTTCTCCCTATATCCGTTCCACTTCTCATATTGCCAGCCCGTATATCAAAGAGGGTCAGATAATAGTTAATGTATCAAAAGGTATAGAGGATGGTTCGCTTTCTACTTTATCCGAGGTGATCAGCGATGAAATCCCTCAGGCTGATGTTGCCGTATTATCCGGCCCCAGTCATGCTGAGGAGGTAAGCCGCGGTATTCCCACAACAATCGTTGTTGGTGCTCGTACCAAGGAAACTGCTAGATTTATTCAGGATGTTTTTATGACTGATGTATTCCGTGTATACACTAGTCCGGATATCATCGGCATTGAGCTTGGCGGTTCCTTAAAGAATGTCATTGCTCTGGCTGCCGGTTGTGTAGACGGTTTAGGCTATGGTGATAATACAAAGGCTGCCCTGATGACCAGAGGAATGGCTGAAATCAGCCGCCTAGGCGTTAAAATGGGTGGGAAGATTGAAACCTTTTCCGGTCTGTCCGGCTTTGGTGATCTCTTTGTAACCTGTAACAGTAAGCACAGCCGTAATTGGAATGCCGGTTACCTAATGGGACAGGGTAAGACCATGCAAGAAGCAATGCAACAGGTAGGACAGGTTGTGGAGGGTATCAATTCAGCCAAAGCTGCCTTAGCATTAGCCGAGAAAAATGATGTAGAAATGCCAATCGTAGAACAGATTAATCTGGTTCTATTTGAAGGGAAAGCTTCCAAGGATGCTCTCTATGATCTTCTTGGACGAGATAAAAGAAAAGAATATAAATCCCTGGATTGGGAATAAAATATTATGTAGCTGCCGCCTATGGATATCGATGGGGCTTCGAATTAAATATTTGTAATGAACCTTAGTCTTATTATTTTCCCTCACACACAGTTGGAAGACATCCTAGCACGCCGTCTTCCAAACAGTGCATTATGGAAAAATAACAAGCCTTGGTTCATTTATAGTTATCACTCGAAGCCCAAATCATATTTTAGTGCGGCAGCTTTTTTCATTTTATTACCGTGATAAAAACATTCGACTAGATGAGTGCTTTTATCATCGGAGAAATTAAATAATAAGTTGATAAGTTGCTGAGAAA
>JAQZBA010000192.1 GCA_029239365.1 Herbinix sp.
AATCAATAAAAAATGATTGGATGTCATATAGTAAGAGTATGGAGGTTAAGTATATGAAGATGAAGCCATTAGTAATTGGAGATTTGATTGCCAGAATACCTATCATTCAGGGTGGAATGGGTGTAGGAGTCAGCCGCTCAAAATTGGCCGGTGCAGTAGCAAAGGAAGGTGGAATTGGTATTCTTTCCACTGCCCAGATTGGTTACGACGAGCCGGATTTTAATAAGCATCAGATTGAGAGTAATCTATTTGCAATTAAGAAGCATCTGAAGCTAGCCAAGGAACGGGCAGAGGGTGGCATCGTCGGTGTCAATATTATGGTGGCGACCAAGCAGTATGATCGGTATGTGAAGGAAGCCTGTGAGGGTGGTGCTGATGTGATTATCTCAGGAGCCGGACTTCCTGTAAACCTTCCGGAATTAGTACGTGGCTTTAAGACTAAAATTGCCCCCATCGTATCCAGTATACGCGCAGCTGCTGTAATACTGAAGATGTGGGATCGTAAATACCAGACAACTGCAGACTTCCTCGTAATTGAAGGTCCCCTTGCCGGAGGTCATCTAGGCTTCACGAAGGATCAGTTGGATCATATTGACGAAATGAATTATGATGCAGAGATCAAGGGTATCATTGAATGTAAGAAAGAGTATGAAAATAAATATCAGAGAAATATTCCTGTGGTGGTTGCAGGTGGTATCTTCGACCAAGAGGATATCAAGCATGTGATGGAACTAGGTGCAGATGGTGTCCAGATTTCAACCCGTTTTGTTGTAACGGAGGAATGTGATGCCAGCCAGGAATATAAGAATGCTTATCTTGCTGCTAATAAGGAGGATGTTAAGATCGTGATCAGTCCGGTAGGAATGCCGGGACGAGCTATCATGAATCCTTTTCTAGAGACAGTAGCACAAGGACGGATCGCAGTAACAAAATGTTTCAATTGTCTAGAGCACTGCAATCCTAAGGACACTCCCTATTGCATTACAAAAGCATTAATCAATGCAGTTGAAGGAAATCTAAAAGATGGATTAATCTTCTGTGGTGAGAATGTTCACCGCCTGAAGGAAATGACTACGGTGAAGAAGATATTTGAAGAGTTAGTTTATTAAGGTTCATTTATTCGAAAATGCTTTGTATGATACTGAGGCTGTATTGCGCGTGAATTCATCGCAATGCAGCTTCTTTTATCCGGTTAAAATAAAACTGCCCAAATCAATGATAATGATTTATAATGAACAGTAGAACATTAATAAACTTCGGCATAAGATAGAGAAATATGATACAAAACAATTGCTTACAATTAATTATGAATTCTGTGATTTGAATCACAGTAAAAGAGGAATAGATACCATAAACTTTACTGTAAATAGTAAGTCTGCCTTGAGAAAGGAAACGATAAGTATGAGTGAAAAACAAATTGATTTATCGAAATCAGTATATGAGTTATGTAATCAATATCCCGAATTACCCCAGATCCTTAGTGAGATTGGATTTACTGATATCATAAGACCCGGAATGCTTGCCAGTGTTGGGCGTTTTATGACAATTCCCAAGGGAGCCACCGGTAAGAAAATTGATTTAGAGAAAATTAAAATAAGCTTAAGAGAACATGGCTTCGAAATAAAATCATAATTATGATTCGTAACAGTAATATTAGGAGTAATAAGCCGCAGAGGATAGGTTATATAATTTAATTTTAATTGGAAAAACTAATTCAGAAAAATCGATATATATTATGGAGGTATCTCATATGAAAAGACAGGTAGGATTAATTGGCCTCGCAGTTATGGGCAAGAACTTGGCGCTTAATATTGCAGAACATGGTTTTAAAATATCGGTATATAATCGTTCTTCATTAAAAACGAAGGAATTATTAAAAGAGATAACAGATGAGGCTTTCAAGAGTAATCTAGAAGGCTTTTATACACTAGAGGAATTTGTGGAGTCCTTGGAGAAGCCACGGAGAATTATTCTTATGGTTAAGGCGGGAGATGCGGTCGATGATTCGATACAGCAGCTGCTGCCTTTCATGTCAAAAGGGGACCTTATCATGGATGGAGGTAATTCCTTTTACCAGGAAACCATTCGTAGAAGTAAGGAACTTGAGGAGTTAGGCATTCACTACCTTGGGTCCGGAATCTCCGGTGGAGAAGAAGGAGCAAGAAAGGGACCTGCAATTATGCCCGGAGGTAAGAAAGAAGCATATGAGCTAATGGAACCTATTTTGACTTCCATCTCAGCGAAGGTAGAAGGAGAACCCTGCAGTACCTATATCGGTGGAAATGGTGCCGGACATTTTGTTAAAATGGTACACAATGGGATAGAGTATGCGGATATGCAGCTAATTGGAGAAGCATATCAAATAATGAAAAAAGTTTTAGGGTTAACACCCGAGGAGCTACACGAAGTTTTTACAGAATGGAATAAGGGAGAACTGAACAGTTATCTCATCGACATAACGGCAGATATCTTCAAGAAGAAGGATACCGCAACCGATCAATATCTGGTGGATATGATTTTGGATGTGGCAGGACAGAAGGGAACCGGTAAATGGACCGGACAGATTTCGCTGGATTTAGGCGTACCGACGCCAACGATCACTACCGCAGTATTTGAGCGTTATATCTCTGCAATGAAGCAGGAACGTGTCAATGCCAGTAAAAGTTTGCTGGGACCAACGAATACGGTTACAAAATCCAAGGATTTTGTTGAAGCAATTCGAAGAGCCCTTTATGCCAGTAAAATATGTGCCTATGCACAGGGCTTTGGTCTCATGAGAACAGCCTCAGAGCAGTTTGACTGGAAGCTTCGCTATGGTGATATTGCTAAGATCTTTCGAGGCGGATGCATCATTCGGGCGCAGTTTTTAAATGAGATCAGTCGTGCTTATGATAAGAACGCTGACCTGGTGAATCTACTTCTGGAGGATTATTTTAAGAATAGTATCAATGAATATCAGGATGATTGGAGAGAGGTTATTAAGACTGCGATTTCTAATGGTATCAGTGTACCTGGATTCTCCAGCAGTATTGCCTATTATGACAGCTATCGCTCCAGCGAATTACCAATGAATTTATTGCAGGCACAAAGAGATTATTTTGGGGCACACACCTATGAACGTGTCGATAGAGAGGGAACCTATCATTCCCAGTGGAACTAAGTATAATGAATTCAATTGGGTAAATTGTCAAAATTATTACGATAGAAATTGAAAGGAATGGAGGTTATGTGTATGGGGAACGGTATAATTGACAGTAATTTATCCGCGATATTAGTGATTTTCGGCGGCACAGGCGATTTGACTAATCGTAAGCTAATGCCGGCTTTATATAATTTAGTCCTTGACCAATTGTTACCGGAACACTTCACTGTAGTCAGTGTAGGACGACGGGATAAGACGGAAGAGGATTATAAAAATGATATTTATGACTCGATAAAAAAGCACTCTAGAAATAAAATTGATGATACAATCTGGAAAAAGCTACAAGCTATGATTCATTATTATCAATTTGATTTCACGAATCTGGAAGGTTATGAAGAGCTGAAGGATTATCTGGACCAATTGGATAAGACCGCAGATACCGGTGGAAACAGGGTATTCTATCTTGCAGTTGCGCCGGAATATTTTGAGACAATTGTACAGGGCTTACAGAACAGTGATATGGCTGCTAAATCCGGTGCTTGGAGTCGCTTGATTATTGAGAAGCCTTTTGGTAAGGACTTAAAAACCGCAAGGAAATTAAACAATAAAATTCTGGAGGTATTCCAGGAAAGGGATATCTACCGTATCGATCACTATCTAGGTAAAGAAATGATACAGAATATTATGGTTCTCCGATTCTGTAATTCTATATTTGAGTCGATTTGGAATAATAAATTTATTGATAACATTCAAATCTCGCTGACAGAGAAGCTCGGCGTAGGTACTCGAGGCGGATATTATGAGCACTCAGGAGCAATGAGGGATATGATTCAAAATCATATCATTCAAATACTTTCCTTGGTAGCAATGGAACCTCCGATAAACCTGAAGACAGATTCTATCCGTACGGAGAAGCAGAAGGTTCTGGAAGCGATGGAGGATATTACTCCTGAATTTCTTCGAGATAATGTAGTGTTCGGTCAATATGGTTCCGGAGTCATTGACGGAACCCCCGTGATCGGATATCGGGAAGAACTGAATGTTCCGAAGGCTTCAGGAACTGAGACCTTTGTTGCACTAAAACTGCATATCAATAATTTCCGTTGGGCAGGTACACCCTTCTACATCAGAACCGGTAAACGACTCGGTAAAAGTTCTGCGGAAATCGTAGTACAATTTAAGGATCTTCCGAATGTTCTATACTTTAAGGATAATCACATTCAGGAACCGAACCTGTTAGTCCTTCGAATTCAACCCAATGTCGGTGTCTTCTTCCAGTTTAATACAAAGGATTTCTCTTCGTATAATGGAATTGTACCAACTCAGATGGATACTAGCTCCTTCAAGCCTAATCAGGGTAATACTCCGGAAGCCTATGAGCGGTTGATTTATGATATTCTGAGAGGAGATGCGACTTTGTTCTCTAGATGGGATGAAGTGGAAGCTGCTTGGACCATAGCTGATCAATTAATTGAATACCGGGAACAGAAGAAGCATACTTTCCCGAATTATGACTCCGGCTCCATGGGACCGGTGAGAGCTTTTGAATTATTAGCAAAGGATGGCCGCAAATGGTGGCATATATGAAAATGCGTTGAAACCTGCGCAGGAATGAGGTTAGTGTGAAGAAAAATATCTTCACACGAGAAGAACTGCGAAGTTCGCCCATTGGAGCGAACTCCTTATTCTTCAAGGTTGTGAGCTGCATCAAAGATGTAGCATGGGAGGTAGGTATGAACTATTACAACAGAAAAATCTATGATATATCAATGCCAATTACGATGGATATGCCTGTATACAAAGGCAAGGAAGCTAAAAAGCCGATTATATCAGTGGAGAGTGATTTTACCACAGGAACTGCCTATGAAAGTAGTATTAAAATGAATCTCCACACCGGAACTCATTTGGATCGAACCCTCCATATGATACCGGGTGGAAACACAATGGATACCTTGATTTTGGAGGAACTGATTACCGAATGTAGAGTGATTAACTTAACACAGGTGCAAGACAAGATAACCGCAAAGGACTTAGAAAGTAAGAATATTCAACAGGGAGATTTTGTTCTATTCAAAACACGTAATTCATTTGAACCTATTCTGGAAGGCGAATATATCTATTTGGATCAAAGCGGAGCTAAGTATTTAGCAGAGCGAAGGGTAAAAGGAGTTGGCATCGATGCACTTGGCATTGAGCGTAACCAACCCGGACATGAGACGCATCTGACACTGATGGAAATTGGGGCGCATATTCTGGAAGGGCTACGTCTGGCTGAAATCATGGAAAACCATTATGAACTGATTGCGCTTCCACTGCATATCACCGGTACGGAGGCAGCACCGGTAAGAGCTATATTAATAAAATAATGTTTTAAAGGTCGCATCTCAACCGAACTGCGCCGGTCAAGAAGACAGGGCATAGTGTAATATGGTTATGATGCGGCTCTTTTTATCTTAGTCCTATGAGTATCTTTATTGCCATTATTTATATTACGGTAAATGTACTATTTATAATAACAGAATGTAATAATATGATCGGAAAAGTAGCGGTAACCATAACTATAAGGAATAGTATGTATAATCTAAAAATATATCATATGATATACTTGTAACTAACAGGATTTAATGTTATATTAAAAAAGTTGTGTTATATAAAGAAAAAACAATAATTATTACCAAAATTACTCAAGAAACAAAAGGAGAAGAATTAACTCTATGGATAAGAGAAGGTATGGGTTATTTACCGCAATTACCATGATTACGGGGATTGTAATCGGGTCAGGAATATTCTTTAAAGCGGATAATGTATTAAGTTATACGAGTGGTAATGTATTACTGGGTATTGTTATATTCTTTGTTGCAGCGATTGCAATCGTATTCGGATGTCTAGCTATCTCACAGTTGGCTACACGAACAGATAAGCCAGGTGGTGTAATTGCTTATACAGAGGAATTTGTTGGCATAGGACCCTCCTGCGCCTTTGGCTGGTTCCAGACCTTTTTATATCTGCCAACGCTGGCTGCAGTAGTGGCATGGGTTACAGGAATCTATATCAGCCAATTGTTCGGCATTGAATTTTCTCTTGAGACAACTACATTAATAGGATTAGGAAGCTTAACAGTATTATTTATACTTAATATGTTATCAGCGAGGCTGGGAGGCTATTTTCAGAATGCTTCTATGCTAATTAAATTAATACCTTTACTTATTATAGCAATTGCCGGACTTTTCTTAGGTAAGCCGGGCGAATTGATTACCGAAGGTGTTGCAGGCTTTAAGTCAGCAACAGTAAACCCCGGATGGCTTGCTGCCTTTGCTCCGATCGCTTTTTCCTTTGACGGCTGGATCGTTGCAACCTCGATCGGTGGTGAGATAAAGAATAGTAAGCGCAATCTTCCTTTAGCTTTGACGATATCACCGCTCGTTATCTTGCTTGCTTATATATTATATTTTGTTGGAATCTCGGCATTGATCGGTCCGGAGACGATATTAGAGCAAGGCGATGGTTCTGCCTTCACCGCAGCGACCACTTTATTCGGTAATGTAGGTGCTAAAATCATATTAATCTTCGTAGTAATATCAGTACTAGGCACAGTAAACGGTATTACCTTAGGCTTTATCCGTATGCCTTACTCCTTGGCGCTGCGTAATATGGTACCGGGTAGCTCTTGGCTTAAGAAGGAAAATGAAAAGTTAAACGGAATGCCTTTGAATTCTGCAATCTTTGCTTATGCTCTTTCTTTATTGTGGATGGCTATTCATTATATCACTCAGAAATTAGGGATGCGTGGCGATGTATCGGAGATTGCAATCGGTGTCAGCTATCTGAACTATATTATATTGTATTTCGCGGTTATGAAGTTAGCTAGAAAGGGAGAGATTAAGTCCAGGCTAAAGGGTTTTGTAATTCCTATCCTTGCAACAATAGGCTCACTTGTAATCATCTCAGGAAGTGTAACTCATTCGTTATTTATTTATTATTTTCTGGTTTGCTTCCTGATCATTTTGGCTGGGTATCTCTATTACCGTACCAACAAATCAAACGTGTTATAAAGGGCTATAATCTTTCATTAATGCTTAAAGTGAATATAATTGCTTAAAAAGATTGAACAATTCGATACAATTCATCGTTTTGTTCAATCTTTTTATGATTATGAATCAATTTTAAAAGAGCAATGGGTTTCCTAAATTATTCCAAGGAATAGGTATTGTGATTGGAATCACATAGATTTTACGAAAAAAGCGATATATTATTCATAGCTCAGCAAATTATGTTATAAATTAAAAAAGTATGGGTACATTGATGAATATCTAACTTCACGAATTAAATAGTAGGAATCAATCGATAGAAAGTTGAAGCGTGAACTTTCTA
>JAQZBA010000193.1 GCA_029239365.1 Herbinix sp.
GAAATCAGTATCCCGATTACGTTGCTCTGCCTTGCAATGATTGCCGCTTTTGCTACATTCACTTATTACTTCTACCAGAGAAGAGATATGAATGTATAATAAAACCTGCATATTCAAACGCGATTTTTAAGAACAAGGAAGGACAATATACTGCCCATAATACAATGTATCAGGGGCAGTATATTGTCCTTCTTTACTTAATCTAAAGCCGAATTAATTCGTCTTAGGCTGCTTCCGGAGTAATCTTATCAGGGTAAGGATTGTTCCTGCAGCGCAAATGATGGCTGCCGTTATATATACGGTTTTCATACCATATAGGAAAGCATCATTTCTCCCAACTACGAAATCTGTAACACGATATCCGATTTTAGCACTCATTCTACCATATAATAGGGTGGTAGCCAGCGCTATTCCACAAACCATACCTAGATTTCTGATCAGAGCATTGATACTTCCTGCAATTCCAAGCTTATCTTTTTCTACCGTTGACATGACCAAAGAATTATTGGGTGATTGGAACAATCCCATTCCAACCGACATGGTACCGGAGAATAATACTAAATGTAATATGGTCGAATTCTCATTCAAAGTAGACATGAAGAGTAGCCCAATGCTTATCAGTACTAATCCGATGAAGGTTAATATCTCTGATCCTATCTTATCGGATAACGAACCACTTATCGGTGCAACAACAGTTAGAATCAGTGGATAAATCATAAGGATTAAACCGGTTTGCTGCGGTGTATAAGCCATTACATTTTGAAGATAAAAGGGTTGAATTATATTACTGCAGAATATAGCGACAAAGGTTATGAAGCCACAGAAGATACTCAACGAAAACAGTTTGTTTTCAAACATTTTTAGCTGTAATAAAGGAGCTTCCCGTTTCCTTTCTACTAAGATGAAGACTACAAAGGAAGTAGCAGCGACAATAAAACCGAATAAAATGAAGGGATCGGTAAAGCCGCGGTTAAGTCCTTGGCCTAAAGCCACAAACAGAGGGATAATGGAAAACATAAATAGGATAGAGCCTAGACCATCCAGCTTTCCCCTTGCTGCCTTATGACCTTTCGGTAATATCTTAAAGGAATAATATAAAGATATTAATCCAATCGGTACATTGATTAGAAATATAAATTCCCATTTGGAGGTTCCAACGATCAGTCCACCGAGTCCGGGACCAACCAAAGAACCTAATGCGACGGCAGTTCCGGTAAGACCAAGAGCTTTTCCTCTCTCATTCGCTGGGAATACCTCGGTAACAATCCCTTGACTATTCGCCATAGTTCCCGCGGCACCGATCGCTTGTACTACTCTTGCTATAATTAATAACAGAAAAGATCCTGAGATACCACAGAGCAATGACCCCAAGGTAAATAGGCCTAATCCAAACTTAAACATCTTGGTTTTACCAAGGATATCTCCTAATCTTCCAAATATTAATACGGTTCCTGCAATTATTATTAGATAACTGGTAACCACTAATTGAATATTAGAAGTTGTAACATTTAAAACCTCAGCCATTTTGGGAAGAGCGACATTAACAATACTACCATCCAGTGTCGCCATAAAGGTTGACATTATTACGATAATTAATATAATCCATCTGTTGCTATCTTTTGCTTTATCCATCTGCATTCCTCATCATTCTCTTAATCCTTGTGTTCTGTTAAAAATCTTCTTTAAGGACATTGTTGTAATAAGCTTCTCCTCTGGGGTTAAATCCTGCGTGATCAAATTCACAAGTATTTGGAACTCCTCATGAATTTTGGGCATAATATCCTTAGCTTTTGCGGTTAAATATAACTTATAGGCTCTGCTGTCCTTTTCATCTTCCTCTTTATACATATAATCGAGTTCGATCAGTTTGGTTATGGTTCTTGTAGACATAGCCTTATCATTACCAATTTCTTTGCTTATTTTATTTTGACTAATGCCTTCATTTTGCTCTAGGATAAATAGATAGGGACATGCTCCATAACTTAATTCATATTTTTGTAAAACCCGATCTAAATAAATCTGTGTGTTTCTAAAAATCTTATTGTTAAGCTTTATGAAATGCATACTTTCATCGGGCAAATATCATCCCTCCTATCTATAGTTGACTAGTCAACAGTATTATAATTTATATTGTGTTGACTTGTCAACCTTTTTATAGAAACATTATGTCCTATTGGATAATAATTATTCTAATACCCTCCGAATCTCAAAACGTGCATTAATCACCAACCACAATCCTGAGGCGAACTGCATAATATTCCAGGTCCCAATCCCCTGAAGACCGTATTCCTCAACAAATTCTAAGAGAGCAGCGATACTTGTGACATCACGGAACCAAACAATATATTCAGCAGTATTGGTATAAGAAAAAAAAGGAGCCATAGAAAATGCATCATGCTGGATTGTAGCACCAACTTCTCTAGCCAACATAAGAGCTGAACGATGAGTGATCGAATTGGCTCTGGAAAACTCCATAATAAAGGGAAGCTGCCAGATATAGCCGATGGTAGGAAGTCCTATATTGATTTTTTCGGGAGGAATTTGTGTGATAGAATAATCCAAGAGTGATCTTACCGTAACTAAGGGCAGTGCGGGCTGAGGGCTATAGGAATATCCCCATTCATAGGATAATAGTAGGGTACTATCGGTTAACTCTCCAAGAGTCGTGTATTCAGGTCCTCGGTACATAATGCCGGTTCCTGTCGGAAAAGTATTCGGAGTCAGGGTAATGAATACAGAATATCCCTCTTGTTTTACACGATTCGAGATGTTAGCAATGAATTTAACAAATGGTTGCTTGTCTATTTGCATAATATTTTGCATATCTATATTAAGTCCATAATATCCCTTTGCCTTCATGTTTTCCAAGACACGATTGATTAAGTGCTCTTGTGCATCCGGATTAGTTATAATACTATGAGCCGCATCCACATCAGCTGTCCCGGCACTCGTAAGCGTAGAGATTAACATAATAGGTGCAACACCATATTCGTATGCTGTATTAATCAGTTCCTGATCCTCGATATCAATGATATCTCCGTCCACCGTAACTCTATAATAGAATATGGTAAGATACGTAAGGTAGGGCAAGGTCTTGCGAAGTACATTGATATCAACAAAAGGAAACGCATAACCATTGGTTGAGATCTCTGTCACCTTCTCATCAGTCAAGCTGATAACAAGCTCTTCACCGATAGTTAAATACATTCTATCGGAAAGTTGTGGGTTATTTCTTAAAAGCTGTATCACGGAGACCCCATAGGAAGCTGCAATATCAGCTAAGGTATCCCCATCTTGAACTACATGGGTTACCTCCGGAAATAAAACAATAAGACTTTGCCCAGTAACCAGTCGGTTGGGATCACTTATCTGATTATCTATGATCAGCCTATCGGCAGATACACCATATATCTCTGCGATTGAATAAATAGTCTCATTTGGTTGTACCGAATGAATTATCATGGAGCACCTCGAGAAGTGATTCATCAGTATTCATTATATGCCAACTATAAAATTACGGTGAATTGCTTTACCGCTAAAAGCAAGAGGAACAATACAATTAGGAATAACATATAATGCTTATCATATCAATATTGCAGGAGTGGATTATATGAGCAGACTGAATCAGGATAAACTCTCAGTGGAGTTTCGAGATGGGGTGACCGTAACAGAACCTATCACATTCAGACGATACACCCTTACTCATTCAGATCTCACGGCAGAACTGTTTTTAACGATTGGATTAAGATATGCGTTCGATAAAATTAATACGATGCGGGATGAAGTCCTTGGTGAATGGATCAAGAGCCACGATGGCTATCTTTATCACCTGTATTTAAATATAGATGGTCAATTTGATACAGAGTCAGCACAAGTACGGAATTACATCTTTCGCCGCGAATTACCACTGGCTTTGGAAGCGATTCGATATGGAGATAGGGAGTTGTTTAACACTTATCCCGAGCTGGATTATTCACCAATTATAGTCTTCTTCCTGTCTTCTATACCACAGTACAATGTGATAGAAGATTGGGGTACAATGCATTTGTATAAAAGCTTGACCTAGAAGCATTTGATACATCAGATACATAAAGTATATAGGATAGATTACATTATCTTAAAGCAACTTAATTAGCACCTCTAACTCTTCCGATAAGTCTTTTGCAAGAGCGAAATCACTATCTTTTAGAGCTAATTCGATTTTTGTTTCCACTACTTTTTTCTTCTGTTCGATTTCTAGATAGTCTCTATCAAAATGGTTTGCATAAATCATCTTTCTGAACTTTCGCATGCTCATTTTTCTGATCGTCTTATCATCAATGATTAAAACATAATCCATACAGTTAATGATAGAATAGAAATCATGAGAAATCATGAGAATCGCGCCTTTATAGTTTTCCAGGGCTTTTTCTAGAGATATTTGTGCATAGGTGTCTAGATGGCTTGTCGGTTCATCCAGAAGCAACAGGTTTGCTCTGCCGGTAGACACCTTAGCCAATTGAAGCAGATTCTTCTCTCCCCCGGACAGAGCTCCGATCTTATGTGTCAGGACTTCTTCTTCAAAACCATAGGTTAGAAGATAAGAGCTAATCTCGTCATAAGTTTGAAACCCAGCTTCGAAGAACTCTTCTTGTATCGTATTAGACTCATTGAGCATTTCGCCTTGAAGCTGAGATAAGAATGCAACGCCGGTGCCCTCCGGTATCTCAATCGAATCAAGCTTATTCTTATATATGTCGCGGAGCAGAGTCGTCTTCCCGGTGCCGTTGGAACCGATCAGGGCTACTTTATCGGTAGCTTTCATCTCAAAGTTAACATGTTCTAACAGTGTATCAGTATAGGCCGCACTGTAATCCTTGAGTGTTAATACAATCGTTTCTTCGTTTACCTTATCAGTAACAAAATTGATTTTGGGTTGCTTAATATCTACAAAAGGCGCTTTAATTCTGCGCGCTTCTAATCTTTCTCTGATCTTAACTCTAGCTGCTAGAGATTTACCTCTAGAAGCTTCTGTAAAAACCGATGCGACAGATCGCAATTTGTCGATTAGGATCTCATTTCTCTCGATTTCTTGGGTATCAGCAATCGCTAGTTCTTGTAATTCAATCTTGCTTTGCAGTAAGAAGAAGTTATAATCAATATAGCGACCATTAAACTCTTGGAGCTCCTTGTTTTCAAGATGAATTATTTTATTAAAGCAATGGTTCAGCAGATACCTATTGTGGGTAATAATCAGCAGGCTTCCTTTATGTGAATTAATTAGGTTTTTAAGGGAATCAAGGTTTTCAAAGTCTAAAAACACATCAGGTTCATCCATAATCATTAAGTCCGGACCGGTTAGCATCTCCTTAATTACTTGAATTAATTTGAATTCCCCACCACTAAGCTTAGACACCGGTAGATCTTCATGCTTGCTTAGATTAGCTAATTGCAGCTTCCTGTTAATGTTACTTTCGAAATCCTCACCACCAATAGCATGAAATGCATCTAAAGCTTGTTGGTACTGTTCCAGCAAAGCATCAATGTCCGAAGAGGTTTCTAGCTCCGTACAAAGAGATTCTATTTCATTCTGCAGCTTAATAAATCTTTCCCCGATATATTCAAACACTGTAATATCTTCTGTCTCGTCCAGCCTAGAGAACTGGCTTACATACCCGATTCTACAATTAGGGGTGATCTCTAACGTTCCATCGAACATATATCTGTCCGGATCCATAATCATATCAATTAATGTACTTTTTCCACTGCCGCTTGTCCCAATAAAAGCACAATGTTGACCATCTTCTAAGGTAAATGATATATTATTATATAGATCCTTTTGCGGAAATGAGTAGGATAAGTTTTCAACTTTAATCATAGTTAACCTCCATTTGCCTACTTTGGCAGGCAATAAAATAGCTATGCAAAAGACACAGAGGGGCTTTTTTACACTAGCTTACAATTCTTCACTCGAACTTTATATTGGAAAGATATTCTTTTGCAGTTACCGTGGGTAGCATAACATTTTTTTCGACTAATATCAATCATTTCATAGGAAAGGTTATTGTAATATCGGTCATTTGCGAGAATAATCTGTGCGATAAGAAAAAGCTTATGTAAAAAGAGGTTATTTATACAGGCCGGATATAATACTTTGTGCTTAAGGATCGTAATCACTTTGTTCGGTTCATGGTTGCACTCGAATATACATGACTTGATAATTGCAGGTATTAATTTTATAATTAAATCATGCTAACAAAATATATCATAGATTAGTGCGAAACTCGCAATTTGAAATAATATCCGAGCATTCATTTTATGGAGGTTAATTATGAAAAGGAAACGATCAAAAATGAGGCTGTTTACAAAATGGCTAGGTACCTATCTCTTTTTAAGTATGTTGGCGCTTATATTTGTTTATAGCATCCATGCAATTTATGATAAAAGTATGAGGGAAGATTTGACCAAATTAAATACCGCCTATCTGGAGCAGATGGTGAGTCTGTTTGACGATCAATTCAGAGCAATTGACCGCTTGGTTACTACCATTGGTATCGATGCGAAATTCTTTAATGTGATGAATATGAAGGAAGAGCTGTCTACAGATGACCGATATGAGATTTGGCAATTGGCCCAGAATATGAATCTTTTTGCCCGATCTAACAATCTGGTTGAGAGCATCGGGTTATATGCTATGAGGCCGAAGCTAGTCATTGGGGAATCCCATGTGTATTATCAGGACTATATTAATCTATTCACTAGGTCTGCTTACGGCATTGATTTGCCCGAATTTGGCGAGTTAATGGAAGTCACCTATAGTCAGAAGATCATTCGTTTGGATGATTTATATCCAAGTAATGAGGGGAATAATCCCTTACTCTACCTTCAGACTCTTCCGCTTCAGTTTGTGAATAATCCAAAAGGTGCGCTGGTGATTGTGATTGACGAGAATAAATTGCAGGCCTTCGGAAAAAAAGAACTTTTACCGAACGGTAAAATACTGGTTATTAATGATGAGAATGAATTGTTATATACCAATGATAATAGCTACTATAGTATGGAGTTACCAATAGAAATATTAACGAAAAACAAGTCAAAGGAAGTAGTAATTGATGACATTGCCTATATTATGGATACCGTAACAACGGAATATAGAAATTGGTCCTATATCAGTTTAGTGCCTAAAGAAATCTATTATGTACGTATCAATGAGGTACGAATCATTATATATAGTATGACAATCTTATTTTTCCTGATTAATGTATTTATCGCTTATTATTTTACACATCGGATGTACCTACCGGTGAAAAAAATCATCTCAACCATCATAAAAGAGCAGAGTATTTCCAGTCTGTCAGAATATGAGTATATCGAGAATGTAATCCATAAAAACATGATGGAGCAGGAGGTAATGAAGCGGGATTTATTTCTTCAGAAGCAACCCCTTAAGAATGAATTCCTGTCAAAGCTGCTGAAGGGTTACGTGAAGGATCCCAATTATATTCAATATCAATGTGAAAA
>JAQZBA010000194.1 GCA_029239365.1 Herbinix sp.
CATGATGGTATAAAAGTCCAGAAGTAAACAATCCTCTATAATAAGAGTAATAGAAATAGAATGAATAGAAATAGATTGAATAGAAAGAGAAAGCCGTACCGGGACTTTTTCAGAAAGGGGTGTAAGAATGAGTCGATATAAGATGAAAGCAGAGAAGATTACCAAAATATCGATGCTCATAGGAACAACCATCTTGGTTCACCTAGTACTTACGCCGTTAGCCTATACTCAGAACCTAGAGTCGTCATCAGGAAAGTATCATAATCCATATAAACAATATGAGGATGCTTATATTATAAATGAGGTCACGAATTACGAGATTTTAAGTGATCAGAAGATTAATTCCATCCTCGGCAGAACCCTTCGGGATTGGGGGAGACTCCTAAAAAGAGTGCTTGATACAGCGGCACTTCCCATGATTACCTTTACAATATTATTGATTTATACTTTAACCTATTTTAAGAAGACTCAGAAGAGGAAATCTCTGCTTGCAATTTCTCTTGGTGGACATGCTCCACCGGAGATAGACTAGCATAATAATACCAAATCACATTGGAAAGGACAGAAAGAATGAATAAGAAAAAGCCAGTATTTTTTATTGTATTAATAGTAGCAATACTTATGGTATATACGGCTATTAACGGAGTAACGATACCTATGGGTGATACTCCCAGCAAGATTAAAGGTGCACCCGACATGCGCTATGGTACTGATATCCGTGGTGGCGTGGATGCAGCCTTCCAGCCAGAGGGACTGGACCGTAAACCAACAGGCGATGAGTTGGAGGTAGCACGCGCTATTATCGAGACACGTCTTGATCAGCAGAATATCATGGACCGTGAGGTTACCATTGATAAGGACAACGGTTATATCATCGTTCGTTTCCCGTGGAAAGCGGATGAGACAGACTTTGACCCGGAGGCAGCGATTGCAGAGCTCGGTGAGACAGCTCAGCTTACCTTCCAGGATGCTGAGGGCAATATCCTATTGACCGGTGATCATGTAGCCAAGGCTTCTCCTACCGTTGACCAGAGCATCAACCAATACGTAGTAAGCTTAAGCTTCGACGAGGAGGGTGCCAAATTATTCTCAGATGCCACCAAGAGTCTTGTAGGCAAGCTGATTAATATCTACATGGATGAAAACTTGATTCAATCTGCTACCGTGAATGAGCATATCTCCAGTGGTTCTGCTCAGATTACCGGTATGGATAATTATGAACAGGCAAAGGATATATCGGACAAGATTAATTCCGGTGCATTGCCGTTCTCTATGATTACGAAGAACTATAGTACAATCAGCCCGTCCTTAGGAGCCGGAGCTCTTAACATTATGTTAATGGCTGGTGCAATTGCCTTTGGATTAATCTGTATCTTCTTGGTTTCCTATTACAAGCTTCCTGGCTTCGTAGCCTGCATTGCACTTACAATTCAGGTTACTGGACAGATACTCGCACTCTCTGTTCCGCAGATGACCTTGACTCTTCAAGGTATCGCAGGTATTATCCTGTCCATCGGTATGGGCGTTGATGCGAATGTAATTATTTCAGAGAGAATCAGTGAAGAGATCAAATCCGGTAAGAGTGTTGCTTCTGCAATCGCTTCCGGTTATAAGAATGCATTTACTTCTGTCTTCGACGGAAATATCACAGTACTTATTGTTGCTGTCATATTGATGATATTCGGTTCAGGAACGATGCTATCCTTCGCATATTCCTTGTTCACAGGTATCGTATTCAACTTCCTTGCAGGTGTAACAGCATCCCGACTGATGACCACATCCCTGAGTTCCTTCAAATTCTTACGCAATCCTAAACTTTATACCTGCTGGTCAAGGAGGGTGACATTATGAAAGATATGAGAGATAGAAAATACGTAAAGGAAGTTAAAGTTACTCCTGAGATGTATAAAGAGAATAAAATTGTTCCTTTCTTTGCAAAACGCAAGATTTACTTTACAATATCCATCTCCATCATGCTGATTGGTATCCTGTTTATGTTCATTAACGGTGTTCAGCTAGATATCCAGTTCAAGGGTGGAGCATTATTTAAGTATACCTATGTAGGTGAGATTGATGCCGACAAGGCGTCAGAGGTAGCAACCGAGAAGCTGGGAAGACCGGTAACGGCTCAGGTGACCCAGGATATTGCCAGTGGGGAACAACGTCTGATCTTGAATATTGCAGGTAATTATGGTATTGATGCTGCAGAACGAGATGATTTTGATGCAGTTTTAAATGAAGCATTTCCAGATGCACAGCTGAAGCAATCCGAGACCTCCATGGTAGAGCCTTTCTTTGGAAAGCAATTTTTAACTAAGGGTATTACTGCTATTCTATTATCAGGTATCCTGGTACTTCTCTATGTATGGATCCGCTTCAAGATGATGGGTGGACTCTCCGCCGGTGCAATGGCAATTGTTGCCTTAGTCCATGATGTATTGATTGTGTTCTTCACTTGCGTCATCTTTAAGATACCGATTGGTGAATCCTTTGTTGCGGTAGCATTAAGTATCATCGGTTATTCCATCAATGATACTATAGTTATCTATGACCGTATCCGTGAAAATGCTAAGGTTTACATTGGCTATTCGGTTGAGGCTGTTACTGATCTGTCAATTACACAATCCATGATGAGATCCATTAACACGAACATCTCAGTAATGTTAAGTGTCAGCTTGATATATATTCTTGCTTTCGGTAATGGTATTACCTCAATTCAAAGCTTTGCACTTCCGATGGCAGTGGGTTCGATTAGCGGTTGCTACTCCACCATCTGCATCGCAGGTCCGCTTTGGGTAATGTGGAAGAAGAAAAAGGGAGACGATATCCTCTTCGAAGAGAAGAAGAAACCCGTTCCGAATTATTAATTAGAAGATAAGTTTATGAAGAGCATTGCTTCTGTTCAGGAGCAGTGCTCTTTTTGTTTCCTCCCTTGACCATAGGTATAAAAAGAAGTAAAATGGAAAAAATGGGTATCAAAAGGGGGTAAGCTTATGGAGGGCAGTAATCTATTATCCGGAAACGTTGAACAGCTGAATGAGATGAAAGAATGTCTCTTGGAGTTATATGGTTATCAGTCGAACAATGATTCCTTATTACTAGAGGAAGAGATGCTGGAGAACAGCATTGCAGACCTGGAGCAGGCAATGAAGGAAGAGATTGTTAAGACGACGAAGAAGCGTAGACAAGAGATTGAAGACACCTTTGATAAACAGGAGGACAAGCTCCAGTCCAGAATAAAACGTATTAAAGACAAGCGGGAGAAGAGTAAGAACGTTAAGGTATCCGAACGCATCGAAACAGAGACTTCCTCTCTTCGGGTTGAGAATACCCAGTGGAAGCTTGAAGCAAAAACTGTTTTCAAACAGAAGCATATCCCACGCTTCTGTAATACGAAGCTGTATTATGCGCTTTATTCCCCGGCCTATTTCACGGACTACCTTCTTATCCTCGTAACCTTGTTAATAACCCTATTATTAATTCCTTGCAGTATTTATTTTCTCTTGCTTCCGGAAGAGAAGATAATCTATCTAATACTAACCTATGTTATTACCGTGGTACTTTTTGGAGGCATCTATATTATTATTGGTAATCGCACGAAAGAAAGATATACCCAGGAGATACTTAAGGTAAAGGGTATTCGGGCACAGATCAGAATTAACAAGAAGAAAATGGCAGTCATTCGTAAGAATATCCGTAAGGATAGGGATGAAAGTGCCTATGGTCTGCAAGATTATGATGCAGAACTAGCGAAGCTGGATCAGGAAAAGGCGGAGATAACAGCTCAAAGAAGAGAATCGCTTGCTACCTTCGATAACTCTACCTCACAGATTGTAGCCTCGGAGATAGAGGCAAATTATAAGGATAGATTATCCGTACAGAGAGCGGAGTATGATAAGGTTCGGACGGCCTCGGGTAAGGCAGAGGAACGGATTAAAGCACTTTCCATCAAGATGGCCAGCGATTACGAACCCTTCCTGGGCAAAGAGTATATGACACTCAAACGGGTAGATACTCTGATTAGCATTGTTCAAGCGGGAAATGCAACAAATATATCAGAGGCAATCGCCTTCTATAAATTGAACCTGGAAAAAGATGAGGATGCAGTTGTATAAACTGAACTTGGAATAAGTCAAGATAATTGTTGTATAACTGAACTTGGAATAAGACGAGATAATTGTTGTATAACTGAACTTGGAATAAGATGAGATTATAGTTGTAACATATTCAGAAGATTGACTCCGGCAATGAATTGCCGGAGTTTTTGTTGTCATAAGTGATATAGTCCTATGGCATTTGTAATTATTTCGCACACGAAACACGTTGTTCTTAGGTTAGTGTAAGAGTTTTCAGCTTGCAGATGCAGTAGTTGATAGCAAGGCAGATCTGATCTGCCATCATCATGACAACATTAAGGCGGGTGGTCTGAAGTAACATATGATCCAGCATACCGGAGAAGTTCACAATTCCCGTGATAAAGATATCTCCAACTGCCGGCAGATCCTTATCTACTCCGGCTCCGGGTTTTAGTGGGCCTTCTCCAAGGGTGATATATCCAACATGATCCGATCTTCCCAAGGAAGCATCAATGGCAACCACAAAGGCGTCTTCGTGGTTACGAGTAATCATTGTAACGGTGTCCTTCAGATTTTTAGCATGGACGGGTTCTTCTAGAGTACCATAGACATAATAGTTATGGAACTTATTGAATTCAGAACCGGGGAGTGTATGTTCAAACTCTGCTTGTATGGATAATTTGTAACCTATGATCGGACCCAGACAATCGCCGGTTGCCCGATCTGAACCAATGCATAGAAAGATGATGGTTCGGTTTAAGATAACCTGTTCCTTAATTAGCTCCGTTAATGTACACCCCAATTCATAAGCGGTAGTTTTTTCGGCGGAATTATAATAGGATATTCTATTTTTGGTTTTCAGAAAAATATTCATCGCAAAACACATGCCTTTCTTATTTAGTTAGCAATCAAGTATGAGGCTTATTAGGATTTTTGAAATGATCCGAAAGCTTAGATAAAGTATTACCAAAAATGAATAAATTAGACGTATCTATTCTTTAAAACACAGATAATATCACGCAAAAAAGCAGTTATTTCGAGCGGAGGAGGATGGTCAGTAAAAGAATAGAATCAAAATAAAGGGAATTGGCACCTTTTCCATGGAATTCTGAGGATAAGTTATGTTTACATAATAGCCAGAAATGACAAAAAGCCTGTCCTACTTGTGTTATGATTACTTATATTTTGGGGTAACCAGTACAAAAAAGTATCGGATAGGAGTGAGCCAAGTGATCGAAACTATATACAGCAATGAGAGCGGAGAAGGCAATTCAGCGAATAGAGTACAGACTTCCTTTAAGATGCCAAAGAATGTGCGACAGATAGGGAAAAACAATTCCTTCAAGAAAATCTATGTAGAGGATTATGTAATGACTTACATAAAGCAATTGACCGGTGGAGATTTTTCCTCTTGCAAGTTCGCGGTTCTGGTTGGACAATGTATCCGACTTGAGAACTGTCGTAATATTTTCATATCCGGTGCGGTGGAGGTCAGTGATGTTGATATAACGGCAGATACAATCTTCTCTAATGATACTTGGGGAAAGATCTATGAAGAGATTAAGAAGTATTTTGTTGAAACTGAAATCGTTGGCTGGTTTATTGGTGGACCGGGCTACCTTCTGGAGGATAAGGAGAAGATAACAAAAACTCATGTTGATAATTTTGCCGGGCAGGATAAGACACTGCTTACCTTCGATAATATGGAGAAAGAAGAAAGCTTCTATAGTTATGATAATAACCGCCTTACGAAGTTGGAGGGCTACTATATCTATTATGAGAAAAATGAAGAGATGCAGAGCTATATGATCGAGAATAAAGAGCCACTGAGCAGTGAAGTCAATTATGATGACCGGGTCTCTAGAGAGATGCGGACGGTATTACAGAGTAAGAAGCCGGTTGTAGAAGAAAGCAGAGGTATCACACGACTGATGTATGCAGCAGGAACTTTATTGGCCGTGATTGTTCTCGTAGTCGGTGCAGCCATTTTGAATAACTATGATCAGATGAAGAGTATGCAGGATACCTTGAACTATCTATCTCAGAACATGGAGGAGGTACAGACCATTGTCGCTGAGGACCGTATGACGGAGGCAATCGATTCCCATACCTCGGTAGTAGAAGGACAAGCCTCAGACCTTAGTGAAGAGGAAGCGTCTACGGATCACTTTGATAAATCAGAGGATGGGGAAGATAGTCTTGATGTTGAGATGGTACCTGGAGAGGTAGAGCCTCTAGAGGTTGAGGTGAAGCAAGAGACAGAGGATCAGAACACAATTGATCAGGACGCTGAGGACCAGGACACGGAGGAGACCAAGGCCGAGGACCCGGAGGAAGATGACTCCAAGCAGGTAAAAGTCTCTGAGAAGGACGAGAAGCCGGTGAATTATTACATAGTAGTTGAGGGAGATACCCTTGCCGGAATTAGTTATAAGCTATATCAAACCTACACGAAACAGAGCAAAATAATGGAGTTGAATAATATACAAGACAAGGATTTAATCTATGTTGGACAGAAGTTAATTGTTCCATAGATGCAATTAGGTGCTATCTACGGATGGACTCCTCTCTTTTACAGATGAGGGGAGCTGCTTAGATGGCACCTTTTGATTCTTGGTACAAAAATAGACGATTTCATCAAAGTGGCACCGATTTTCAACATTTTGAGTAAAAATAGTACGTGCCAAGTAATGGCAAATGAGGTATAATCACTATAAAGTAAAAGACAGGGGAGTAGGCTATGGCTAAAGACAATGAGAGACAACCGGTCAGAGACTATGGCGACCGAAAAAAGAGAGTTAGAAGAAGGCGTAATATTGTCATAGTAGTAGCAATCATCGCATTATTGATCGGAGGCAGCGTTTACTTATATAGTCTATATAATATGAATTATCAAAGCTATGAAGTGCAAAATTCGATGGATAATACAGTTGAAAATACTGCGCAGTACCTTAGGTATGATAACGGTATATTGAAGTATAGCATGGACGGAGCGACGGCCATCGATAAAGAGGGCAATCTGAAGTGGAATGGCTCCTATGAGATGAAGGACCCGGTAGCGGATGTCTGCGAGGAGTATGCTGTTGTTGCAGATCAGGGTGGAACCTCAATTCAGATATTCGACCAGGAAGGAATCGCAGGAAGTATATCAACCGTCAATGACATCATAAAGGTGGAGATAGCGAAGCAGGGAGTGGTTGCAGCTCTTCTGGAGACAGAGGGAAATAATGCTATCAAACTCTATGACATGGATGGAACGGAGCTTGCCGAGATTGCAACCAATACCCTCGAGAACGGGTATCCTATCGACATA
>JAQZBA010000195.1 GCA_029239365.1 Herbinix sp.
TACCGATCCTCTACATAATCTTCCTGATTATTCTACTGTCGGGATTTTCTCTTCCTCAATGCTTTCTGTTCCCGGAAGCTCATATACCACTACAGCAACTCCTCGCTTGATATGTTCAAACATCTTCTTAGCCATCTTTGGCGGCATATTGATGCAGCCATGGGAACCACTGGTCAGATAGATATCCTTACCGAATTCATCTCGCCAGACTGCATCGTGAAAACCGATATTCTTATTAAAGGGCATCCAATATTTTACCGGAGTCTCATAGTCCTCACCCACCAGAATGGCCTCATTTTCCTTGTACTGGATTGGATAGGTACCGGTTGGTGTTCCATAATCCTTGGATAGATTCCCGGACACAAAATCTGATTCAAGTATTAATTCCCCTTCCTTATAGAAGAAGAGGTGCTGTGCAGTAAGATTAACTTCTACATAAGTATTGCCAATATCATCTTCACCATATTGCTGCGCTGTCTGGAAATAGATAGGCTTCTTCAAGGTCTGTTCACCTTTCATGATAAGCTCTGTCAGCTCTTTCACCTCAGATGGACGATCCATCCACCAACCATAATCGCCACCTTCTACCTTGAGCACATCACCATACGTAGTTGTAAAGGTTCGTAAACGTCCGAAGGAATTATAGGTCTTACCGATATAATCAACATATTCTTTTATTTTATCAGCATTCAGAGATACTTGATAATTCTGGTCCACACTAAGCCATTCATTTATCTTTGTTCCATCCAGAATCTCAGTTACCTCACCAAATTCATAGGTAATCTTAGTACCCGCAATACGATCCAATTCCTTGATTGCATCGGACAATCTGGTATCATCTGCAGTAACCAGCGGCTCTTCATAGCAGCCTGCTTCTTCCAATGACAGAGTTGGCTGTAAGGTATTAATTGCCTCTTTAACAGCTTCATATAATTTGGCCTTGATCACCTTACTTCCCTGTTCCTCAGGAACTATTACATAACCATCTTCAATATAGGCTATGGAAGCATTCACCGGTTCGATCATATTCTCTTCTTTGAGACAATTCATTATATCAATATAATCCTCTAATACTGTTTCATCATAGCTTAGCATTGTACCGATGTCATACTCTTGATTTTGAAATAAACCTTTCGGCCATAACAAGCCTTGTTGCTGAGCAATTAAATCGGTCAGACTATCATCAAATACCGTATGTAATTCAATATTAACACCATAGATTGCATCAGTAATTCCATTGCGTTGCAGAATTTCAAGCTCATAAGTGGATACCTGTTCATTAATCGCCTTCTCTGCCTCCTCTAAAGTCATATTCGAAGTATCTACACCATTCACACTGGTATTACTGAAGAAGTGAGTATTGTAATACAAGGCGAAGATCAGATAGATTGCCAGTATTGCGCAAAGGATTCCAGCATCAAGAAGCAAGATCCTAGTCATTCGTCTGCTTTTTCTACGTTTCCGACTCATTGTCGAATTCTCTCTTCCATTATTTTTAGTTTTATTCGTTGTTTTTGTAGTCATATTATACCCTCATCAAGACGACTCTTTCTATGTACCACATACTACCATATAAATATGTTTACTTTAAGTCATTTTTTTTACAAATTTCTTAAATTAGTATCATTTTCGCCTAGTCGACTTGTCTTCTTCTATTAATATTAAGAAAGCTGTTCTTCTACGATTCCTTCTTCGGTAACTGCTTCCTCGCCACACCACAATTCACTGATATAGCCCGGTTCTTGTAGCTTTAGTTCCATCTGTCTGATATGCTCCTGAATTCGATTCACTACCATATCCCTAATCTGTATTGTTTTATAATCTTTGAATTCCACGTAGGGAATTGCTTTGAGAAAATGTACTTGAGTCTTTACTTTCCTTAATGAATTGATGCCAAAGGGTTTGTAGGAATCATAAACCACTACCGGAACGATCGGACATTTTGCTCGCTCAGCACATTTGAAGCTTCCAACCTTGAATTCATTAAGATGGTTTCTGTTATCTGTATACCCTCCCTCCGGAAAGATCAGATAACGACGGCCTGCCTTAACCTCTTCCGTGATAGAATTCATAACGGATACCTGCTGCCTGATATTAGTAAAATCCAGGCGCTTTGCTCTAATAAGATCAACAAATTGTGTCGTGATGATAGGCTGAGATTGTTTCTTCGCAATGATCAGGGTGCAGGGTTTTTTATGACCAATCATGACACCGAGGGCGTCATACTTGCCCTGATGATTGGAATACATAATATACCCTCCATCCTCAGGAAGATTCTCTGTGCCCGTTATGTAGGTCTCAATGCGGCCTTTTCGCTTGATAAGATTTACAACCTTCATCGCTAGCTGATAGCAGGCTTCTTCCGAATACTGTTCCGGATTCCTGTAATATTTTTTCATTTGAACTATATAATAAGGAATGATATAGATAGACCCTATAATGACATACATAAAACGTAACATTATTATCACTTCCATTTCACACGTATTATTATTCGTAACAATCTCATATCGTTTTAATACACACTCTTATATACCATAATAACCCTAGATTAGGTTTTCGTCCAGATTATTAATTGATTTCTACTTTTTTCCAAAAGCACCTTCAATTCGGCACTCTATGACATATTACAAAAATCATGCTTCGCGAACTTTCTATAGTCATGAATGAGATATCAGATTGTACATTTACAATCTGAATTTGTTCCGATATAATAGGCTGATGATAGGATAGTGTATCAACAAATATATTAATTCTCATTAGTCTATGAACTCGCAAATACGAATTTTACTGCAAGAAAGGTTGTTATTATAGATATGAAGATGCCATTTGAAAAAATATTTGATGAAGCTGCTTTACTACCTAAGATACGCCGAAGCATCTATCTAATGACCCTGGGCAATACCTTCGGAACTCTCTGGGGTGTTATCAGCGGTGGAGGTAGCTCCTCCCTTACCGGGTATGCCGGATATCTGGGAGCCGGTGATTTTATCTTCGGATTATTAACTGCGATTCCCTTGGCTGCTGCACTCTTACAGATTCCCTTTGCTACTTTAGTAAGCCGTACGCAAAAACGTAAGCAATATATGATGACCTATGGTCTCTTCTCCAGAGTTTTATGGATTATCATCGGTCTAATTCCTTTCTTTATCCCATCAAGCCAGGCAACACTCAGGTTATGGTCCGTTATTCTTCTGATCGGAGTCTCCTCTGCCTTCAGCTCCTTCATCAATGTCAGCTGGATGCCCTGGATGGCAGACTTAGTTCCCACCCAGATCCGAGGTCGCTGGTTATCCAAACGTGATGGCATCACCTCTATTGCCAGTGTTACGATGGGGCTCTTTGTAGCCAGTATTCTAGACAGAATGTCCGGGTACATGGGCTATACGATTGTATTCGTCATGGCTGGTGTTCTTGGTGTACTCGATATGTTCACCTTTCTCTTCATGGAAGAGGTATATAAGTCTCCGCCGGTTCAATTAAAACTCCTTCCTGTTCTGAAACAGGTGTTTAACAATAAACCATTTTTCAAATTCATGCTCTTCTGGACCGCCTGGAGCTTCACTGCCAATATGTCAGGTTCCTATCTAGCCAGATATGCGTTGACCGAGATGGGGTTAAGCTATATGCAGTTCACTCTGTGCAGTCAGGTTACTGCAGCCGCGATCACTGTATTAGTGGTTTCCCATTGGGGAAGACTCCTGGATCACTTCGGTAGTAAGCCGGTACTTTGGTGCAGCTGTGTAGTTGCAGCACTGACACCTTTGTTCTACCTCTTCTCCACCTATGGTAGTATCTGGCCTACCCTACTCCACAACCTGATAGGAGCAGCCTTCTGGAGCGGAGCCAATCTGGCGGCCACCAGCCTTCAGCTTTCCTCATCACCGGATGAACAACGCCCCTCTTACATAGCTGTCTTCTCCTGCATCACCTCCTTGGTCGGCTCCTTCTTAGGAATCCTGACCGGAGGATTAATCCTGGAAGGAATCCATTCCAATTTAGCGCTAAGCAGCTTAATACCTGACCGATATAAATTAATAACCGCACTCTCTGTTGTCCTTCGAATTGCATCCGTATTCATCTTTATACCAATGCTTGATAACAGTAGTGAGTATACATTATCCGGAATGTTACGTGAGCTCAGCTTAAGAATTAAGGATCAGACAAGCTCCCTGCGCTATTGGTGGTCCAGACGTAGAAAACGATCCTAACAGCAAATAGAGCGAGCTATCAACCTATCATAAGATGTATAAATAAGGAGTATTTGCAGTTAGCTGGTTAGCTAATTACAAATGCTCCTTTTTTCACCTCTTTATTTCTTATCCTTCTTTGAATTAGCCGTCTGCTTACCATTAATCTCATCTTGACGATGTTCTATCATCAATAGAAGAAAGAGGATAATTCCAAGGACAGCTGCAATTCCGGCAAATATATAGCTCAACAAAGGCGCATGTAATAGATAGAACCCAAGGCTAGTTATTGCTGCTAATCCAATTGATTTGAGCATCCTAATTCCCTGCTCCTTCGTATTAAAGTTTTGTGGATATTTTTTCATCCCATGTCACCAATAACCTTTCTACTATGTATAGAGATAGGATAACATATACAATTGTTATTCTCAACCATATAATATAGGACAAAAATAGTACTCTATCCTGAAGGTAGAGTACTATTCTATCATTGATACTGTCTAATCCTACTATTAATCAACCGTAATTAAGCCCACACTTGAGATTACTTCTTTTCCCTCTTCTGATCTGAGATATTCAAAGAAGGCTTTAACGAGTTCATTCTGCTCTGATACTTCACCTTTTGTAGCCATTACAAACGGACGACTTAAGAAGTAGCTTCCGGACTTGATATTCTCCACGGTAGGCTCTACGCTTTCCAAGGATAAGGCAAGGACGCTGTCATCAAGTACATCAAGAGATACGTATCCGATTGCTCCCGGTGTAGATGCAACCTTCGCCATAACACCACCGGTACTGTTAATCTCATTAGAATACTTACCCAAATCTTCAATCGCAAGTAATTCTTCAAAAGCCCCTCTGGTACCGGAACCGGACTCTCTACCTACGACAACCACCGGTTGATCTTCTCCACCAACATCGTTCCAGTTTACAATTTCTCCGGTATAAATCTTTACCAATTGATCCTTTGTTAAATTAGTAGTTGTATTAGTACTATTCGTAATTACCGCAATTCCATCAATTGCAATGATATTTTCTACTGCTCCTGAGGACACTTCTGTATCCTTTAAGTTCCTGGAAGCATTACCGATAGCAACCGTACCTGCAAGCAATGCTTCTATACCCGCACTTGATCCGATAAACTCTGCTGATACAGTCACCTCAGGATATTTCATCATAAAAGACTCTGCTGCTACATTAGCTAACTTTTCCATTGATGTGGATCCAGACATTAATAATGTTCCGCTTAAAGCTGTTACTTCAGGCACTTCTTCTTTCGCTGTATCGGTTGGTGCTGTTGCTTCGTCTTTTACTTCAGCTGCCTGATCTGTTGTCTCTGAGTTCGTCGGCTGACTAGTCGTCTCATTTTCCTCACTTTTTGATCCACAAGCTACGAATGCTCCTGCTATCATTACGCAGGTGAGTAATAATGCTGCAATCCCTCTAAATCTCTTCATATAATTTCTCCTTCTTCTCTACACCAAGCTATTCATGCTTGGAATTATTTTTATCTCTTATCGACAATTTGAATCTAACATTTTAAATCAAAGCCCGATACCATGTTTTAGTATAGAATGTGTTAACTATGTGTAAATTAAGATAAAAAAATAGGACAGATTCTTCTGTCCCTATAAATTCATTCTATTGAGAAGATAACACTATTTATTACATCGCAATCATATCTTCCATAGATTCATACTCCTCATAATCTTCACTTTCTTCATATTCTTCATATTCTATTCTGTCGATATCATTATAAAAATCCTCGATATCCTCGAACAAATCTACAATTTCGTCTTGTAGCTTGAAGCCTCTACCAATATTCTGCATATTAATCCTCCTTATCTAGCTCTATCCTTCCTCTTGTAGGCAACTCGTCTCCGATGAAACGATAACCAACATTACGGATGGTCCTAATGTTGTGTAATCCGACCTCACCTAACTTCTCTCGCAGAGTTCGAATATGAATATCTAATGTTCTTGATTTACGATTATATTCATATCCCCATATTTGGTTCAACAATTCATCTCTATATACTATCCTTGAAGTATTCTTTATCAAATATACAAGCAGCTCATATTCCTTAAAAGTAATCTCCACTGGTTTATTACCACATCGAACTTCTCTTGTCCCTGTATTAATCGTAATTGAATTAACTGAAATGATATCTTCCATCACTTTATCCTCGGTCTGACATCCGATTAACTTAAGTAATTCCTGCATCTTCTCACTTTCATCTAGTACATATATCTTCTCCATCCAAAACCTCCAATATACGTTGGCCCGAAGCATTGCACCGTTGATTAACTTCTCGGTCCTTTTGCTTAAGTATTATTTTCCTTCTCTAATTAAGAATTTATCACTCTTTTGAAATTCGAGAAACCATGTTTTGGTAATACTTGCGTAAACTTAAGGTAAAATGAAAGGACCAGATTAGTAAACTTTTAACTGCATCTCTGCTTTATTAAAAGCTTTACCATCTAGTCCCATAAAAATTGCTATTAAATTATGCTGCAATGATGTACCTAACCTATCAAATGAAAACTATTGTTTTAATAATGATTAATAAAACTATTACCCATAAAATGATTATGGGCATTGCATAACACCATCTTTTTGGTTTTCCATTACTCCATAACCCTTCTGCTTCTAATCTGCTGCTTTGAAGGATTTCTTCCGGTAAAAACTTGATGGTAAGCGCAATGAGCGCCGGTAGAATGATTAGATCATCTAAGTAACCAAGAACCGGAATAAAATCCGGAATTAAATCAATTGGCGACAATGCATATACAATTGTTATCCCGGCAATGATTTTGGGAAGTAACGGCGTATCTTTCCTTTTCAGTGCTATAAAAACAGCCGGAATATCCGTTTTTATCCTTAACGCTCTTTCTTTTAGGTTCATATATCCTCCGTTGTCTTCTTCATAGCAATACAACTCATTGCCGTACATTCTAATAAACAGGAAGAAGACTGACGTCCGCTTCCTGCATAATTGGTATCGTTATTCTTACTATGATCCGAATAAATTTCTAATCAGGCTGGTACCCGCAATAAAAGTACCGATCGTCGCTCCCAGATTAGCCATAAACATAACCAAAACAGTTTTAAGTAGTCGGTTCGTAAAGAAGCCTTTGATTGAGAATATGTCTGTCTGAATATTCTGCACATCCTTAACTGTAGGTTTTTTTATG